>JAIFLS010000220.1 GCA_020048935.1 bacterium
ACTTGCTGTTCGCCGCGCGCATCGAGGAAACGACAACCGACGGACGACTCAAACTGGGAAAAATCCTTCGCACGATCAGCCACATGCTTTTGGGTGTCTTGACAATTATAAAACATAACGTTACGTTTTATTCATGAATGTCATAACAAAGACGCTTCTCACGCGCGCATTGCGACGTTTGGGGGAATTGGCCGAAGAGGCTGGGCTCGAGTTGGAAATCTGCATCTATGGAGGTGCCTTGATGATGCTGGCCTATGATGCGCGCGCCATGACGAAGGACGTAGATGCCGTGATTCGCCCGTCACGGGAAGGCCTGGCCCTGGCCGCGCGGGTCGGCCGAGAACTTGGCCTGCCGGCTAACTGGCTGAACGAAGACGTGAAGATGTTCCTTGCGCCAGCAGGCCAGACGCGATCATTGCCATGGGATCAGCCCGGAATCATGCTCACCGCCCCCACGGCAAGCTACTTGCTTGCCATGAAGGCGTTAGCCTGTCGGGCACCACTTCCCGGCTACCAGGGTGATTTGGATGATCTACGGTTCCTGATTCGGAAGTTGTCGATTCGTTCTGTCGATGAAATTCAGGAAATCATCGACAAGTATTATCCTGACGATGTGCTGGTTCCTGGACATGCTGCCTTGCTGGAAACGCTTTTGGAAGAGGTTAACGGATGAATCACCCGATCAAGATAGAGCGTCCGGAAACACTCAAGGATGTAGCCGATCAATCCGACACGCTTCAGGATTTCGGCATGAATCTGCGGGATTGGCAACACACGATCCAGCGTGGAGGCGTGCATAGCCGGGCTGCCCTGCAACAGCGACTGGCCGAGCCTCCACCCCGTCTGGCTGACCGATTCGCGGAGGGCGAAATTGCGGATGCCTATCTTGCCGCCTACGCGGAATGGCTCGCCGATCAGGCGGGCATTCCAAGGCCAGACTGGTGTACCGATCTGCAACGCATCGCCACGGATCCATGGTTTGCGACACCTCTCAGGGGACATCTTATCGCGGTGACGCCTGCTTCGTTCCGGCAGCGAAATCTATTCACGGTTCCTGAAAATATTTTTACATCAAAACCCGGACGCCCACGATGCTCGGCAGACCATAAGCACAAGAAAGCCCGGCTACGCCAAAAAGCCTATCGCGATCGCGTGCGTATCCTGCTTGCCAAGGCGCGTACTCCAGAGAATACGTAAAGGCTGATATTGCGTAAAGGCTTGCAAGCGGGCCGTGGATTTTACATTATACGCAATCTTTATTGTTGGATTTGGAACGGCAATCTATTAATATGTGATTCATGATCATGTTAGTCATGTTATTTGCAAAGCAAGGATTTTTGAAATGAGCAGGAACCGACGCAACACATTGGACATCCTCGAGGCGGAAGCGATCTTCGTGCTCCGCGAAGTGGCCGCGCAGTTTGAACGGCCCGTCATGCTGTTCTCGGGCGGCAAGGATTCGATCGTGATGAGCTTTCTCGCCGTGAAGGCATTCTATCCCGGAAAAATCCCCTTCCCGCTGATGCACATCGACACGGGTCACAACTTCGAGGAAACGCTTGCCTACCGCGACGATTGGATGAGGAAGATCGACTCGAACCTGATCGTACGCCATGTCGGCGATTCCATCAGACAGGGGCGTGTGACCGAGGAGGCGGGGCCGAACCCCAGCCGCAATGCCGCGCAGACCGTGACCCTGCTGGATGCGCTGGCCGAATTCAAGTTCGACTGCGCCCTCGGGGGTGCCCGGCGCGACGAGGAAAAGGCGCGGGCCAAGGAGCGGTTCTTCAGCTTCCGCGACCGTTTCGGGCAATGGGACCCGAAGAACCAGCGGCCCGAGCTATGGAATCTCTATAACGGCCTGAAACGGCCCGGCGAGCACATGCGCGTCTTCCCGATCAGCAATTGGACCGAGCTGGACGTGTGGCAGTACATCCAACGCGAGCAGATCGCGCTGCCCAGCCTGTACTTCACCCACCAGCGCGAGGTCCTGCGACGCGACGGCACGATCCTGGCGATCGGTCCGCACAACCAGCCGATCGGCCGCGAAACCGTCGAGAGACCTGCACCGGCGCGACCGAGAGCAGGGCCGAGACGCTGGAGGATATCGTGAACGAGATTGCCGCCACCCGCGTGACCGAACGCGGTGGACGCGCCGATGACAAACGCAGTGAGGCGGCAATGGAAGACCGCAAGAAAAAAGGATATTTCTAATGACTACCGATAACAGCAAGACCACCCTCGTACAGGAACGCGACCTGCTGCGGTTCACGACCGCCGGCAGCGTGGACGACGGCAAGAGCACCCTGATCGGACGGATGCTCTTTGACAGCAAGCAGATCTTCCAGGATCAGATGGAGCAACTGGAGATCGCCAGCCGTCTGCGCGGCGAGGAGAACGTCAACCTGGCGCTGCTGACCGACGGCCTGCGCGCCGAGCGCGAGCAGGGCATCACGATCGATGTGGCCTACCGCTATTTCTCGACGGCCACGCGCAAGTTCATCATCGCCGACACCCCCGGCCACGAGCAGTACACCCGCAACATGGTCACCGGGGCCTCCATGGCCGATCTGGCCATCATCCTGATCGATGCCCGCCACGGGGTACTGCCCCAGAGCCGGCGGCACGGTATCATCGCCAGCCTGCTGGGGATTCCCCACGTCGTCGTCTGCGTGAACAAGCTGGACCTGGTGGATTTTTCCAAGGCGCGCTACGACGAGATCACCGCCGCCTATCGCGATTTCGCCAGCAAGCTCAATATCCACGACATCACCTTCATTCCCGTCTCTGCACTGCTGGGCGACAACGTGGTCAACCGCAGCGAGAATACCCCCTGGTACCAGGGACCGCCGCTGCTGCAGCACCTGGAGAGCGTCACCATCAGTGCCGACCGCAACCTGGTGGACTTCCGCTTCCCCGTGCAATATGTGATCCGCCCCCACCAGGACTTCCGCGGCTTTTCCGGCCAAGTCGCCTCGGGTATCGTGCGGGTCGGCGACGAGGTGATCGCCCTGCCTGGCATGCAGCGATCAACGGTCAAGAGCATCACCTTCTACAAGGATGAACTCGAGCAGGCGGAAGAGGGCCAGTCGGTCATTATCTCGCTCAACCACGAGATCGACATCAGCCGTGGCGACATGATCGTGCGGCGCCATAACATCCCGGAGGTTGAGAACGAGTTCGAGGCCACGATCGCCTGGATGGACGAGCGCACCTCCCTGAAGCCGGGCGTGAACTACATCCTGCGGCACACCACCCAGAATACGCAGGCCGTAGTCGACGAGATCCTCTACCGGCTGGATGTGAACACGCTGCACCGTTCAGAGGCCACCGAGCTGAACCTGAACGAGATCGGGCGCCTGAAGATCACCACGGCGCGACCCCTGTTCTTCGATCCCTACGACCGCAACCGCGCCACCGGCGGCTTTGTGCTGATCGATCCCAACGACTTCCGCACGGTCGGGGCCGGCATGATCCGGCACAGCTCGCGCAGCACGATCAACGAATTGAAGCGCGAGGCGCGCGAGCAGGGAATGCAGCCTCTGCCGCCCGCCGAGACGGTCCAGTGGTCGCCGGGACTGGTGGCGCTGGCGGATCGCGCGGCAAGGCAGCGACACCAGCCGCTGTGCGTGTGGCTCTACGGCGGCGAGAGCCGCATGCGCGCCGATATTGCCGTGAAACTCGAGAAACGGCTGTTCGACAGCGGCATCCAGGCGGTGCGGCTGACGGATGAGAATACGCGCGCCGGTCTCAACGGCGACCTGCGCGGCAATGTGGTCGATGCAAGCGAGGCGGCGAGGCGCCATTTGCATCTGGCAAGGCTGCTGACCGATTTCGGCCATGTTGTGATCTGCGCGTTCGAGAATGCCGACGCCGGGGCCGCGCTCGCGCGGCAGCGGTTCGCGGCCACCGCTCTTCTGGCGGTCTCGCTGGAAGAGGCGTCGCAGGCAGGCGATCCGGCTTTGAATGCCGCGGCGACCGATGCCGCCACCTGCGCCAGCACCCTGGCCGATACAGTTACCGCCCGTATCCGGTCTTGACGTTGACGTTACAGATATGCACTTGTAGCCGCCAGCGTGGCTAGACGGGCGCGGAGGGTCCAGCGGCCTGTCCCTACCAGGGGAGAGGCTATCAGCCGCCGCCCGGACGGCGGGCAAGACGGGGCTGGCGGGGAATGGTGAAGCCCGGTTCGTCATCAGTGGGAGCCTGGCGCTGGGCCAGCGCCCAGGAAATGGTATCGACCAGCTCCTCGCCGCTGCGCGAGAGCCGCTGGGCCAGTTCTTCGGCGATGCCACGGTACGCCTTCATCCCGATCACCGGGTTCTGCTCGATCAGGCGCATAAAGGATTCGCGCTGGAACTCCATGACTTCCGCGTCCTCCAGGGCCACGACGCTGGCCGTACGGTTATGCACCCCGAGGAAACCGATCTCGCCGATCAGGTCGCACGCTTTCAGCTCGACCAGCTTCTTGTACTTGCCGCCACGCAGGCTTTTGCGCACTTCCACCGAGCCGCTCAGGATCAGGATAAAGGTCGTACCGGGTTCGCCTTCCCGTATCAGGAAGGAACCTTTCGGGTAGATCTTGCAGTCACCAATGGTCTCGATGACAGCGATCTCATCCGGATCAAGGCAATTCAAAAACATGGCTTTTTCCTCACCTGTCGGACACCGACAGCAGTTGCGAGATAACTCGCCCATAATACCTACCGCGTTCCCCGTTCCGTGTCAATAAAGATGAGCCTTGGGCTTGACGCGATGGCCGAGGCACGCTAACGTAACAATCCAAGCATCAGCATCAAGCAACAGAAGCCGCGTTCAAAGGAGACGCTGTTGAAGATTACCGTCGTCACGCCCACTTACAATGAAGCCGAAAACCTGCCGAAACTGGCGCAGGCGCTTTTCGCGCTGCCGCTTGATATCCGGCTGCTGGTCGTTGATGACAACAGCCCCGACGGCACCGGCGCGGTGGCGGATCAACTGGCCGCTGAACATGCAGGCCGGGTACAGGTGTTGCATCGAGCGGGAAAGCTCGGGTTCTCCTCGGCTTATCTCGAAGGGTTTAAACTGGCGCTCGCGGGCGGAGCCGAGGCGGTGGCGCAGATGGATGCCGACTTCTCGCATGATCCGCAGGTGCTGCCCGCCATGCTCGAGCAACTACAGGATCGCGACATGGTGCTCGGCTCGCGCTACACGCCGGGTGGCAGCGTCGACGAACGCTGGTCGATCTGGCGCAAGGGTCTCTCCGCCTTCGGCAATTTCTATGCCCGAAGCATCCTGGGACTGCCTTTTCGCGATGTGACCACCGGCTACCGCCTATGGCGGCGCGAGGCGCTGCAAGGCATGCCGATGGAACGTATCCAGTCGACGGGCTACATTTTCCTGGTCGAGATGGCGCATCTGGCGACGTGCATGGGCTACCGTATCGGCGAGGTGCCGATCTACTTCGCCGACCGCCGCTACGGCAGCTCCAAGATGTCGCTGCGCATCCAGATCGAAGCGGCCATGCGGGTCTGGGAAGTCCGCTGGAAAACCGCCGACCTGCGGCGGCACACCCGATAAGCAATGTAGCCCAGTTGCGCCGCAACTGAGGCAACTGGATGTGCGTACGTTTTCGCAAATCCCGCGCGAGTGTGGCCAGCAACCGTCGCTTACAACGCAGAAGCCGCGCTCGCGGCGCGAGCGGGCTACAGCCTTCGCCAAGGCTGGAAAACCGAGCGCGTTATGCATCATAAATCGGCAGTACCTCGCCGAGCAGGAAGATCGAGCCGGCGATAATCACGGCGCAATCCTCCCTGATCGCCCACGCTTCCGCCTCGCTCAGGGCATCCGCAACCACGTCCACGGCCGTCGCCTCGACGCCGGCCGCCGCGAACAGCGCCGCCAGTTCCTTTGCCGGCAAGGTGCGTGCATTGGCGATCGGCACCGCCCACACGCGCCGCGTCACACCCGCCAGCAGACGCACGACCCCCGCCACATC
>JAIFLS010000173.1 GCA_020048935.1 bacterium
GACCTGGTGTTCGATGTCGCCGAGAAACGCACGGGCCAGTTCATGATCGGAGCGGGCTTCTCGAGCGTCGACAACCTGATCGGCTTCATGGAGCTCTCGCAGGGCAACTTCGACCTGCTCGGCTGGCCGTACTTCACCGGCGGGGGCCAGAAGCTTCGGTTGCGGGCGCAGGTCGGCTCGACACAGACGGACTATGAATTGTCGTTTACCGAGCCTTGGTTCCTGGACCGTCGACTCTCGCTCGGCTTCGATGTCTACCGCCGCGAGCGGGATTATGACGAGTACGAACTGGAAACCACCGGCGCGGCGATCCGCCTTGGCAAGGCCCTGCCGTTCGCCAGCCGGATCAATCTGCAGTACGAGATTGAATCCACCAAGATCACGGATATCACGGACACCAACACGTACTACTTCCTCGACTCCTACGACTTCGAGACCGGCACAGGCGAACCGTATACGTTCTCCAGCGAGGAGGACGGCGTCAAGAGCGCGATGACATTGAGCCTGTCGCAGGAGACACGCGACAACCCCTTCGTGCCGACACGCGGAAGCAAGCTCGCGCTGCACTACACGGTAGCGGGCGGTCCCCTGGGGTTCGACTACAACTTCTACAACACCGGCCTGCAGACCACGACGTACATCCCGCTCTGGTTCGGGCACGTGCTGAACCTGCGGACACGGTTCGATTTCATCGAGCCATTCGGCGACACCGAGGAGGTGCCGCTGTCCGAGCGCCTCTTCCTGGGAGGCGGGCGGACACTGCGCGGGTTCCGCTACCGGGACGTGGGCCCGAAGGTCATCCGCCCCGTCGAGGACTCGGATGCCTACTACGACCGTCCCTTCGGCGGAAGCAGCCTGTTCATGGCCAACGCGGAATACACGATCCCGATCATCAAGGGTTTCCGGGTCGGCATGTTCTACGATACCGGCAATGTCTGGTCGGAGCGCTTCAATGTCGACCTGGAGGACCTTGCCAGCTCGGCCGGCATGGGCATACGCCTGGACGTGCCGGGCTTCCCGATCCGTATTGATCGCGCCTGGGCGCTTGAAATGGACGATGATTTTACTGACGACGATGAGTGGGTGATCTGGATAGGCTACGATTACTAGGAAAAAGGAGGCGACGATTATGAAAAGGATGATGACGGCGGTACTGGTTCTGATGGCGGCAACGACGGCAACCATGGCGGCAGGAGCCATCGGGGTGGTGGATATGGAGAAATTGGTCAAGCTGCATCCGCGCACGGCCACCGACCGCGAGGCCCTGGAAAGCTATGTCGAGGATTTCGAGGTGGAGCGCGAAGGGCGCGTCAAGGCGCTCAAGGAGATTTCGGAAACGTTCGAGACCTTGCGCGCGAGCGCGGAGGATGTGAGCCTTTCGGAAAAGGCCGCAAAGGAGAAACGCCAGTTGGCGCAGGTCAAGTTCGATGAGATGCGCCAGGGCGAGCGCGAGCTGCGCGAGATCGCGGCCCAGCGGCAGAAGGAACTCACCAGCCGGGAATTGCAATTGCGCACCCGCGTGCTCACCGATATCAAGCAGGTGGTCGAGAAGGTGGCGTCGGAAAAATCGCTGGATCTCGTTCTCGACGCCGGCAGCGTCGGCGCGTCGGGGTACTCGGCGGTGGTCCATGCGGACAAGGCGATGGATATTACCGAAGCGGTGACCGCCGAGTTGCTCAAGGACGCGAACAGCAAGAAGCCGTAGAACGGCAGGAGCTTGATGATGAAGCTGGCTGAGATTGCAGGAAAGCTCGGTGGCAGGCTGGAGGGTGACGGCAACCTGGAGATTGCCGGTCTGGCCAGCCTGGCCGAGGCGACGGCCGGGGATATCTCGTTCCTGGCGAATCCGCGCTATACGTCCGCCGTGGCGGAAACCCGCGCGTCGGCGGTCCTGCTCGCCGACGCCTGGACGGGCGAATGTCCCTGCGCGGCCCTGTATGTGGAGAGCCCGGACCGGGCGTTCGCCGAGGTGGCGCTGATGCTTTCGCCGCCGCCGGTGTCCTTCGCCTCCGGGGTGCACCCGACCGCCGTGATCGCGGCGGATGCGCGACTCGGTGCGGATGTCACGGTGGGGCCGCATGTCGTGATCCAGCCGGGCGCGGTGATCGGCGACCGGACAGTGCTCGTGGCGGGCTGCTATGTCGGCCATCAGGCGATCATCGGCAGCGACTGCCGCCTGTACGCGCATGTCTCCGTGCGCGAGCGTTGCGTGCTGGGCTCGCGCGTGATCATCCATGACGGGGCCGTGATCGGCAGCGACGGGTTCGGCTACACCCCGGACAAGCACGGCGTGTGGCAGAAGGTCATGCAGCTCGGGATCGTCGAGATCGGCGACGATGTCGAGATCGGCGCGAACGTGACGATCGACCGGGCGCGCTTCGGCAAGACCCGCATCGGCAACGGCGTGAAGATCGATAATCTGGTGCAGGTGGCGCACAACGTGCAGATCGGCGAGCATTCGGTCATGGCCTCGCAGGTCGGCATCTCCGGCAGCACCCGCATCGGCCGGCATGTCCAGCTTGGCGGCCAGGCCGGCCTGGCGGGGCACCTGCATGTCGGCGACGGCGCCGTGGTCGGGGCGCAGGCCGGGGTCACGAAGGACGTGCCAGGCAATTGTTTTGTCTCGGGGTATCCGGCGATGGATCATCGCAAGGCCACGCGCATCCATGCCCATCTGATGCGGCTGCCGGAACTCAAGGAGCGAGTGAGGGAACTGGAGGCGCAGGTGGCCGCGTTGCGCAGCGAGGTGGGGGCATGAGAATACTGGTGACGGGTGGAGCCGGCTACATCGGCAGCGTGACGACGGAACTGCTGCTGGATGCCGGTCATGAGGTGACGGTTTTCGACAACCTGGGGCGCGGCCATCGCGAGGCGATCGATCCGCGGGCCGTGTTCATCGAGGGCGACCTGGGGGACCGTGCCGCCATCGGCGCGGCGGTCCGGCAGGCCGCCCCGGAGGCCGTGATGCACTTCGCGGCATATGCGCTGGTGGGCGAGTCCATGGAGGATCCCTCCATGTACTTCCGCAACAATGTCATCGGCGGTATCCACCTGGCCGAGGCGATGGTGGAAAGCGGGGTACGCAAGATCGTGTTCTCCTCGACCTGCGCGACCTACGGGCAGCCGGACCGGGTGCCGATCACGGAGGAGACCTTGCAGCGGCCGCAGAACCCCCCTACGGCGAATCCAAGCTGATGTTCGAGAAGATACTCGGCTGGCACCAGCAGATCAACGGCCTGCAGCCGGTGTTCCTGCGTTATTTCAATGCCTGCGGGGCAACGGAGAAGTTCGGCGAGGATCATGATCCCGAGACACATCTCATCCCGCTGGTGCTGCGCGTCGCGCTCGGGCAGCGCGCGTCGGTGAAGATCTTCGGCGATGACTACGACACGCCGGACGGCACCTGCCTGCGCGACTACATCCATATCTGTGATCTGGCGCAGGCGCATAGGCTGGCGCTCGAGAAGGATGTCAGCGGTCCGTTCAATCTGGGTACCGGCACCGGCAATTCCGTGCTGGAGGTGATCGAGGCCTGCCGGGCGGTCACGGGGCACGCCATCCCGGCGGAGCGCGTCGCGCGGCGGCCGGGGGATCCGGCACGGCTGGTGGCTTCGGCGGAGAAGGCGTATCGCGTGCTCGGCTGGCAGCCCGAGCGTGCCGATCTGCGCATGATCGTCGCGAGCGCCTGGGCCTGGCACCGCCGCCACCCGCACGGGTACCGCTCGTAGGTTGATCCCACCGGCCTTGCGCCGGTGGTGAATGAAGTTGAGAGGGGTCGGACGCTGCCCAATCTCAACGTTTGCCTCCACCGGCGCGAGGCCGGTGGGCGGCATTGGCGTTTCAGGTAGATGGTTGAGGTGAAGAGAGGCGGTTAGCATGGCGGATGGCGTGGTCAGGTCGGTGATGGCGTTGCTGCTGGCGCGGGGCTGGCGGCTGGCGACCGCGGAATCCTGCACGGGCGGGCTGATCGCGCACTGGCTGACCGCGGTCCCCGGCAGTTCGACTGTCTATGCGGGCGGCGCGGTCGCCTATGCCAACGAGGCCAAGACCGCCCTGCTGGGCGTGCCGGCCGCGTTGATCGCGCGGCACGGTGCCGTGAGCGGTCCCGTGGCCGAGGCCATGGCCAGGGGGGCGCTGGAACGGCTCGGGGCGGATGTGGCGGTCTCGACCACGGGCATTGCCGGGCCCTCGGGCGGGACGGCGGAAAAACCGGTCGGCCTGGTCTATATCGGGCTGGCCCTGCGGCAGGGCGGCTGCCGGTCGCAAGAATGGCATTTCGATGGCACTCGCCAGGGGGTGCAGATCGCGGCTGGTCAAGCGGCTTTGGAGATGATAGTATCGGGCCTTGCGGTGGAATAGCGGACTTTACGACGGATCCAGGTAATGGTAACGACAGGAAGGGATTGATCATGGCGAAGAGATCGGCAGAGAACAAGACGGACGGTGCGCCGCTGGAGGATGTGCTGGCGCAGATTCGCAAGGAATTCGGCGAGGGCGCGATCATGCGCATGGGCGACGCCTCCTCCACCAGGGAAGTCGAGCACATCTCGACCGGTGCCTTCTGCGTGGACCAGGCCCTGGGGATCGGTGGCCTGCCGCGCGGGCGCGTCGTGGAGATCTACGGGCCGGAATCCTCCGGCAAGACCACGCTGACACTGCATGTGATCGCCAATGCCCAGAAGGCGGGCGGTACGGCGGCCTTCATCGACGCAGAGCATGCGCTGGACCCGGGATATGCCAAGAAGATCGGCGTCAACCTGGACGACCTGCTGGTCTCGCAGCCGGGCTCCGGCGAGGAGGCCCTGCAGATTGCCGATTCGCTGGTGCGCAGCAACGCGCTCGATGTCGTGGTCATCGACTCGGTGGCGGCGCTGACGCCGCGGGCGGAGATGAACGGCGAGATGGGCGACTCGCATGTCGGGTTGCAGGCGCGGCTGATGTCGCAGGCGATGCGCAAGCTCACCAGCGCGTTGTCCTCCACCAAGACGCTGTGCCTGTTCACCAACCAGATCCGCGAGAAGATCGGTGTCATGTTCGGCAGTCCCGAGACCACGCCCGGCGGGCGGGCGCTGAAATTCTACGCCTCGGTGCGCCTGGACATCCGGCGTATCGGTTCGCTCAAGGATGCGACCGGGCGGGTGACCGGCAACCGGACGCGGGTGAAGGTCGTCAAGAACAAGATGGCACCTCCCTTCATGGAAGCCGAGTTCGACATCCTCTATGCACAGGGTATCTCCTGGGAGGGTTCCGTGCTTGAATCCGCCCTGGCCGAGGAGCTGATCGTGAAGAAAGGTTCATGGCTTTCGTATGAGGGCGAACAGATCGGACAGGGGAATGACGCCGCCAGGGCGTTTCTCGAGCAGAATCCCGCAGCGGTTGAAAAACTGATTGTGGCGATTCGCGCGAAGCACGCGGCGCGAAAGTAGCAGGTCATGAAACGGTTGACGGTCATCCTGGTTCTCGTGGTTGCAACCTCGGTTAGCCGCGGGGCGGTGGACTTCTCGCGCTATGCCCCGATCCTCGAGCGTCGGCCGTTTTCAAGTCCGGTGGTGGAGGAGCCGGTGGCCCCGCCACCGGCTGTAACCGTTGAGGCCCCCCCCGCCTTTGTCCAGGATTTGCGCATGGTAGCCATCACGGAAAGTCCGGCCGGGGTCCGCGCCGGGTTCGTCAATATACGAGAGAAGACGAAGACCTATTTCCTGTATGTCGGCGACACCAGCGAAGACGGTATCCTGCTGGCGGAGGCTGATTTCGACGGCGAGCGCGCCCTCTTGCGCAAGGGCGGCGAGCAGTTCTGGCTGGCGATGGGCGGCGGCGAAGCGTCCGCCCCGGGAGCCCCGGCGGCCCCGCCCGCGCGCGTGCCGAGGGGGGCGCAGCGGCCGACCGTGGTGGCTGCCGAGCCACCGGAAGCCGCGTCGGGGGAAGGCGCGAAAGCCATATCCTATGCCGATCGCCGTCGTCAGCGGATCGAGGAAATGAGCCGCCGCGCCGAGGAGTCGCGCAACCGTAACCTCAGCGAGGAGGAGGTCGAGAAGCGCTTGCGCGAATACCAGATGAAACTGATCCGCGAGGGCAAGACACCGCTGCCGATCCCGATCACCGAGGAGATGGATGCGCAGCTTGTGAAGGAAGGGATTCTGCCGGCCGTGGAATAACCTGGAAGAGCGATGACATGATACCGGTTGATTTGCATTCACACACCCTGATGAGCCAGTGCGGTATCCATACCCATCTGGAAATGCTGCAGGCCGCCCGGGAGAAGGGCCTGGCCGGGCTGGCGATCACCGATCACGGGCCGGCACTCAAGGGACGGCTTCCGAGTCCGGTCTTCGAACGGCTGGTGCAGCCGGTGCCGGGTATCCGCTTCATCAAGGGCATCGAGGCAAACGTGACCGATGCGGAGGGTACCATCGACGTGCCCGACTGGCTGCTGCCGCTGCTGGATATCGTGCTGCTTGGCCTGCATGTGCGCTTCCCCTTGCGGCGCGGATCGGCAGACTGGACCGATGCGCTGATCGAGGCGATGCGGCGCAATCCCTGGGTGGATGTCATCACGCACCCGGTTGACGAGAACTTCCCGCTGGACCTGGAGCGGCTGGCGAAGGAGGCGCAGGGGCTGGGAATGGCCATTGAGCTGAACAACTCGAAGGTGCTCTACCAGCGGACCACGACGGAGGAGGTCGCGCGGCTCCTGGCGATCTGTCGCGATACCGGTTGCAAGGTGGCGGTCTGCAGCGATTCGCACACAGTCGAGGAGATCGGCGGCGATGAGTCGGTTCGTCCGTTGCTGGAGGCGAGCGGCATTCCCGGTGCGCAAGTCGTCAACGCCTCGGCAGGGACCGCGTTCGCCTTCATCGCCGCGCGCCGTGCCGCGCGCCTGGCGCACATTCGCAAACACCTAGGCAAATAAGCACAAGCGCGCCCGGAGGTCGCGCTCCACCCAGTGATAGGCGAAAGGTGGAATGCGACCTCCGGGCGCGTTTATACCATGGTGGTGAGTAAGAAGTTGATTGCCGCTATTATAGTTTTGCGTCGCGGCTTGCCTGCATGATAAAAGAGGCCCTTTGTTCAGTTAACCGGAGACAATCAATGAGTACGACGACCAATACCGATGAGATCATACCGGCGAAATACCTGACGGAGATCGCCCGCGCGGCCCTCGCGCCGCACCTGCTTGAGGATCTGAAGCTGGACGGATTCACCCAGGCGGATGCCCTGGGCGGGGCGGGCGCGGTCGTCACCCGTGCGAATTTCGGCTGCGGCTCCAGTCGCGAGCATGCCCCGTGGGCATTCCAGGAGAACGGGATCAACCTGATCGTCGCCGAAA
>JAIFLS010000135.1 GCA_020048935.1 bacterium
GTGCAGACGGGAACGGTGTATGTGGTCCTGAATTACGAATCGAACGCCAACCATTTCGCAAACTTCAGTATTGGCGGAGTCACCGCTGGCGGGCCGAAACCTTTCTCGGTCCAGTACGTGCCGACGCTGTCGAATTACTGGATTTCCGCCTTTATGGATCTGAGTGGCGACGGGCAGCAGGATGCGTGGGAACCTTACGGGGCTGCGTTCAATGGCACGAATTCCATTACGCCGTCCAACGACTTCGCGGTGGGGTTGATACCGCTGGGGGACTCGTCGGTTGATTCGGATGGTGACGGATTGACCAATTATGATGAGGTCAATCTGTACGGGACGGATCCGTTCCTGGCCGATACCGACGGTGATTCGTTCTCTGACTATGAGGAAGTGTTCACCTACGGGACCGACCCGCTGGTGGGTGCCTCCTTCCCGGCATCGATTGCCGGCTCGGTCAGCTATGCGGGGACGCAGAGCGGTCCGCTGGTGACGCTGGCTATTGGCGGGACGAACGTGTTCAGCAGCTCATTCGGGGATTACGTGGCTGGACCCTACAGTACGGCGACGAACCTGCCGACCCTGCCCGATTATACGCTCACGGCCTACATCGATTCGAACACCAACGGGGTCCTTGACTTGTGGGAAGCGAGGGGCGATGCACCGGTGAGTCTGCTTCAGCCGCTGTTGGGGAACGTGACCGGTGCCGATATCGTGCTCGCTGATCCCGCGACCGATACCGACGGCGATGGCCTGACCGATTATGATGAGTACTTTGTCCATTCTACCGATCCGACTGATCCGGATACCGATGGCGACGGGATGCCGGACGGATGGGAAGTGCATTTCGGGCTTGATCCGCTTAGTCTAGCCGATGGTCCGGTGGATGCCGATGTAGACGGTCTGGCGAATCTGGAAGAATACCAGTTCAGCACCAACTACTTCGGCACGATCAATTTCGCCCCTGCGGATGGCCTTGATCCGACGGCTCCGGATACCGACGGCGACACTCTGCTGGACGGTGCCGAGGTGCTGGTGCATGGAACCGATCCGCTGCTTCCCGATACCGATGGTGACGGGATGCCCGACGGGTGGGAGCAGGGTTACGCGCCGGTCCTCGATCCGTTGGCCAACGATGCGGCGGACGATCCTGATGGTGACGGGCTGACCAACATCGAGGAATACGGGCTGGGTACGGACCCGACCAATCCGGACACTGATGGCGACGGGCTGACTGATTACGAGGAGGCCATCGTGTACGGTACGGATCCTCTCGTGACGGATACCGACGGGGACGGGTTGACGGACGACGACGAGGTTCTCGATATCGTGTCCGATCCGAACAACTCGCTTGATCCGGTCGTGGTGGATGACAACGCCCCGTCCGATCCGGTTCCGAACGATCCGAACAACACGAACTACTTCGATGAGAATGGTTCGCTGGCCTTCCCGTTCGACTCCATCCAGGAGGCAATTGATGTTGCGCAGCCAGGGTTCGTTGTGCTGGTGCTGGACGGTACTTACAAGAGCACGGGTAACGGAAATATCAATCCGCTTGGCAAGGCACTCACGATCCGTTCCCGTAATGACTACTCCTTCACGGAAATCCTGCAGGATAGCGGCAACGGGTTCATCCTGGCGTCGGGTGAGGGTTCCGGCACCATCATCCAGGGCTTCACGATCCGCACCAGTGTGGAGGATCTTGGCAGCGCGGGCATCCTGGTTGACGGATCGAGCCCGGTGATTCGCGAGTGCCGGTTCTATGATTGCGGTGAGTCAGGGGTTTACGTGCGCGGTGGCGGTCGTCCGCTGATCGAGGATTGCCTATTCGAGGAAAACCAGGGCGCGATCAAGATTGAGGAAAGTCATCCTCGGATTGAGCGCTGCATCATGCGTTTCAACGAGGATGAGTTCGGTGGCGGTTTGTGGATCACCGGAACCACGTCCCTCACGTCACAGCCGGTTATCGTTAACTGTCTGATCGCGACCAACCGGGCGACCCAGATTGGCGGCGGCGTTTATGCCGGTGCCAACACGCGGGCGATCTTCGTCAATACGACGATTGCGGACAACTCGGCAGGTGTGCGCGGCGGCGGTATCTACAACGCCGGCGACACGAAGTTCTGGAATGGCATCCTGTGGGGGAACACGGCGCCTCTGGGGGCAGGGTTCTCGCTGGATCGCGCGTTCGAGACCTCCTACTGTTGCATGCAGACACCGCGTCCGACCAGTATCCAGGTGATCACGGCCAACCCGCGATTCGCGGGAGGCGGCGATTACTCGCTGCTGAGCACATCGCCCTGCATTGATTACGGTACTGGCAGCATCCCGTATCCCGGCGCGGCGGCACCGACGAATGATATCAGTCTTAATGAACGGCCGGTCTATGTATCTTCCTCCCCCGGGTACGATGTCGGTGCGTACGAGTATCAGCCCGGCGGTGGCTTGTTCGTGCAGAGCCCTGGTGGTGTGCCTGGGCAGGTCCTGGTGGCGGGGCTGCCCCAGCAGGTGGCCTGGGCGTACGATGGCACGGTTGGAACCAATCTGGTCCTCGAATACACGTACCAGTTCCTGACCGATCCGTCGCTCACCTGGTCGCTGATCTCGAGCAATGTCTATCGTGGTAACGCCGGCAGCGGCAATTATTCGTGGACGGTGCCCGTCACAAACACATCACGATGCTACGTGCGGGTCAGCGATGCAACCAACTCCTTGGTGGGTGGAATATCCACGTTTGAATTCGCGATCGCCAACGGTATCCAGATTTACACGCCAGTGGTATCGCAAACCTATTACCTGGGGCAGACGGTGAATGTGGAATGGGCATCCTCACCGGCAACAAACAGCGTCGCGACGCTATCTGACAACCAATGTCGCGCATGTCTCTGGCGGGGCGACGAACAGCTTTGGCTGGGTTCTGGACTCGGGTGCGTACCTGACAACCAACGGGCGGGTGCGTGTTTCTTCCGGGGTACTGACGAATACGTCCGCCGCGGTGCTTGTGATCCGGGGCTTGGAAGTGACGCATCCGCTTTCCGGCACGGTTCAGACGGGCATGTTGGTGAATGTACGCTGGACCAGCCTGGGGGCGGGGGCGGCTGTTAATATCGATTACTCCGACGATGGCGGCGGATCTTATGTGAACGTGTCAAATGGTGTTGCCAATGTCAATGGGACCAATTTGTATTCCTGGACGGTTCCGCTTGATGTGACGACCAACGCCAGGATCAGGGTTTCGTCGCCGACGGATGTTAATATCGCGGGCCTCTCGGGAACGTTTGAAATCACGCATCTGGGCGGCAATGCACTGAACCTGGCTGGTGATGGTATCCCGGACGCCTGGAAGATCGCGCAAGGTCTGGATCCTGAGAACCTGGATGGCGTCAGCGGGGCAGGGGACGATCCGGATGGTGATGGTTCCAGCAACCAGCACGAATGGCTGGCGGGTACCGCTCCGCTCGATAGTGAGTCCGTGCTCGGGATCCTGTCGGTGGAACCCGTTTTCTCCGGTCCTGAACCGTCACTGGATTCCGGTGGCGTGGTGCTGCGTTGGCGCACGGTACCTGGACGGTGGTATGTCGTCGAAACGACGGACTCCCCTGGCGTGAACTGGACCAATACCAGCGGATTGCTGCAGGCTACGGGGGTTGAATTGGATTGGACGGATCCACAAGCTGCCGAACGGCGGTTTTATCGCATCGGCACGCTGACAGAATAGTGCGGCGAATAGAGAGAACCGTGTTGCGCCATAATGTTATTGCTGATACGATCACACCACGATGATGTTGTACCGCATACTTGAAACCACGTTGTTGCGCCGCTTTTGTGCAGGTGTGCTTGTCTTGGTTTTTTTCAGTGCGGCATCCACGTGCCTCGCGGACAGGCTGGTCGTGAAGATCCAGGCTGCCAATACAAGCACGAATAAGACGCAGTCTGTTCCCATCCGGGCCAGCCTTCCGGCCAGGGTATCGACCAATGACATCATCAACCTGGCCGGGTTGAATCTCGGTTATGACGTCAAGAGCGACACCTACTATGTGCATGGAACCATTCAACTGGCACCCATGGAGATTGTCGTCCGTGAGGTGGAGTTGGATGACATCTGGATGATTGATGAGGCGCAGGTCAAGACCCTGGAAGCGAGAGCGGCGCAACTCACCGGGCAATTGGCATCGACAAAGCACGGGTCCACGGCGCAGAAGGCATCCGACGCGGTCAAGCAAGGGGTGGCGACGATCCTTGAGCGTCAGACGGAAAACCGGATCACGCGAGTGAGCCCGGTCCGGCATATCCAGGCGTACGAGTCCAATCTCAAGACCTTGCAGGATGTCAGGCAGAACGTGGGGCAGATCGAGAATCTGGCATTGGCGGAGGGAATCAATCCCGGCGACACGCTGGTCGGTGATGACCGCAGTGCGGCCGCCCCGCGCCGCGATGTGCATTTGCCGGTTGCCTTCGGCGAGGCGGTTGTCAAGATCACCGTCAAGAACACTTCGCCGGCGCAGCCCCGTAGGATTCCCATCCGTCACGAGCTTCCCCCTGAGGTGACTCTTGACGATGTGCTCGACAGCAACGGACTCTCCATAAGGTTCGATCCCCAGGAGGGTGTGACCTCCGTGTATGCGGATACGCTGGAACTGGCCGCGCTGGAAACCAAGACTTTTGATGTGCGGATCCGCGACAAGTGGAATATCAACGGTCCGCGGATCGATTTCCTGGTTGCCAAGATCGGCGAGTTGCGTGTGGTGATTGCGGACCGCAGCAACCTGGATGCCGTTGTCAAAATGCTTGACGAGGCTGAAGCCCGCCTCAAGGAGGTCACGGTCGAGAAGGGACCGGAAGGCCTCACGCCCGCCTACATCGCGTTCTATCGCCGCCAGGCCGACCGGCTGGATGCGATCGAGCAGGTGGTGAACCGGATTGACGCGGCACTCAAGCCGCTGTCGCCCCAGCTCGGGTTTAAGATACCGGCACCGGACAAGAGGACCACCTGGCTGGTTATCTATGCGATTCTTGGCTTCCTGGCACTGATCAGCCTGCTCTTCTTCCTGCGGTGGTTTGCTCGATCCTCGTGATTGCGGATTACGGGTCACGATTAAGATTACGATTACGATTAGGATCATGATTACGATCATGATTACGATTAGGGGATTTTGAGGGGAATATGGCGTTAAATCTGAATCTGCTTAAGTTGAAGGAGTTCGGTTCCGTTGCGGAAATCCGGCAGGATGTCGTCAGCGTGACCGGTCTGTCCAACTGCATGAACGGGCAACTGGTGTATATCGAGGACAAGGCCCGTGGCGTGATTGTCGGTTTTGATCCGGATTATGTGCTGGTGCTGATCGTCAAGGCGACCGGTAAAGTCAAGCCCGGGGACAAGGTTACCACGACGCTGGACGCCTTCAAGGTGCCGGTGGGGATGGGGTTCATCGGGCGGCGGGTTAATGCGCTGGCCGAGCCGATTGACGGCCAGGGCACCATCAAGGAAGACGATTTGTACCCGATTTTCAATACGGCCCCGACTGTGCTGCAGCGTGAACCCTTGAACTCGGTGCTGGAGACCGGCACGAAAATGATCGACATGACCCTGCCGATCGGCAAGGGGCAGCGCATGCTGATCCTGGGGGATCGCATGACGGGGAAGACCTCGGTGTGCGTGGACGCGATCGTCAACCAGCGCGGCAAGAACGTCATCTGCATCTACTGTGCGATCGGCAAGGCGGAAGCCGCGCTCGACCGCGTCTCGGAGACGTTCACCCACGAGGACGTCTGGGACTACGGTATCATGGTGACTTCCGGGGCTTCCGATTCGATGGGCCAGCAGTATCTGGTCCCGTATGTGGCCACCAGCATCGGCGAGTATTTCATGTATGAGAAGGGGATGGATGTGCTGGTGGTTTTCGACGACTTCACCAAGCATGCCTGGGCTTACAGGCAGATCTCGCTGCTGCTGGAGCGGGCGCCGGGGCGGGATGCGTATCCGGGTGATATTTTCTACATTCATTCCCAGCTCGTGGAGCGGGCCGGGAAGATGAAGCCGGAGCTTGGTGGTGGCACGATGACGCATCTACCCATCGTGGAGACGCAGCAGGGCGATTTCGCCGGCTACATTCCCTCGAATATCATCTCGATGACGGATGGGCAGGTTTTCCTCAATTCCACGTTGTTCGGGGAAGGGTTCAAGCCGGCGGTGGACATGGGCCTTTCGGTTTCGCGTATCGGCAGCAAGGTGCAGTGGCCCGCGATGAAGAAGCCGACGAGCATGTTGAAGATCGATTACGTGCGGTTCCGCGAGCTTGAGAAACTGACGCGGATCAAGGCTGGCAGTTCGGCGGACCTGGATGCCCGCCTGGCCAAGGGCAAGATCCTGGAGGAGGTGCTCAAGCAGGATGAGCGGGCACCTTGGCCGATGGAAAACCAGGTGCTGTTGCTTTTCGCCCTCCAGAACAAGCTTTTCGAGGGTGTGCTGCCGCGCCAGGTACAGGGAGTGTTCGCCCGGTTTATCGAGCAGCTCCGCATTCGTCGTCCCGATTTGATCGACAAGCTGGTGGAAGAGAAGAAAATGACGGAAACGCTATCCAAAGGATTGCTCGATGAGCTCAATACCTTCAAGAATTCCGCTCTTTAAGCTGACGGTTGAGGAGCGGGGCGTGATCCAGGACATCAAGGAATTTGTTGTCCGGATCAAGGGGTTGCCGCATTGCCTGAACGGCGAGATCGTGGATATGGGCGATGACGTGCGCGGGCTGGTGATGGAGTTCGACGAGGAGGCGGTGCGCGCGCTGGTGCTGGGTGCCACCAGCAAGCTGCGCATGGGCAAACCGGTAAAGGCTCTGAACCAGCCATTTACCGTCGGGGTAGGCCCGGCCTGCATCGGGCGGATGCTTAACGCGATGGGCGAGCCGTGTGACGAGCATGGCAAGATGGAGATCACGGAACAGGTTCCCGTTTTCCGGATGTCGCCCTCGCTGATGCAGCGCCGGCAGATCGATACCTTCATGCCGACCGGGACAAAGGTCATCGACATGCTGACACCGCTTGGCTGCGGACAGCGGCAGTTGCTGCTTGGGGATCGCATGTCCGGCAAGACCTCGGTGGCGCTGGACGCGATTGTCCACCAGCAGGGGCGGGATGTGGTTTGTGTCTACTGTTGCGTCGGCAAATCGGTCTCGGGGCTGGAGAAGACGATGTCGCTGCTGCTGGAAAGCAAGGCGCTGGACTACACGGTGGTGGTGGCTGCACCGGATAATGCGCCGGTGGCCGAGCAGTTCATCGTGCCGTTCACAGCCTCGGCGGTGGGGGATTACTTCGCGCGCCAGGGGCGCGATGTGCTGGTGGTTTTTGATGACCTGACCAAGCATGCCTGGGCCTACCGGCAGGTATCGCTGCTGCTTGACCGTCCTCCGGGCCGCGAGGCATATCCGGGCGATATCTTCTATTTGCACACGCAGTTGATGGAGCAGGCAGGGTGCTTCGACGAGAGTTACGGCGGCGGCACGATGACATTCCTGGGGCTGGCGGAAACGCTGCAGGGCGACCTGACCGGGTACATCCCCTCTAACCTGGTGTCGATGTGCGACGGGCAGGTGGTTTTCAGCACGGCGATCTATGCGGAGGGCATTCGTCCGGCGGTGGATGCGCAGTTGTCGCTTTCGATTGTCGGCGGGCGTGCCCAGCCGCCGTTGCTCAAGGCCCTGGCCGGTACGCTGCGGGCGGATTACGCATCGTATTTCGAGGTGGCAAGGCTCAGTCGTCTTTCGACGCTTTCGCCGACTGCCGCACGCACGCTGAAACGGGGCGAGGCCATCCGGGACATTCTGCAGCAGGGGCATCACGTATTGAGCGGGCTGGTTGAGCAGGCGATCCTGCTGTACGCGTTGAAAAAGGGTATGCTTGACGAACTGTCGACAGAGACGCGTCAGGCTTTCTGCTCGAATATTGCCGACTTCGCCCACGCCGGGCATGCGGGCATCCTGCGCAGGATCGAGGAGCAGCAGGAACTGACCGCCGAGATCGAGGACGGGATCGAGCAGATCATCAAGGATTATTTTGCAAAGGTGAAACATGATGCGGAGTCACTGGTAGCATAAGGATGGCGGGAGCATGCAACTGACGGTTCTAAGTCCGAAACAGACGATTTTCCAAGGAGAAGCACGTTCGATACTGGTGGCGGGTGATCTTGCTGAATTCGAGATTCTCGAGTACCATGCCCCGATTGTCAGTCTGTTGCGCACGGGCAATGTGGTAGTGGACGGCGAGCATCGGATCCCGATTCAGAGGGGCATGCTGACCTTTGATCGGAACGAATGCCTGATCCTGGTGGAGGAGGCGTCGCGGGAAATGGCGAGGGTAAAGGCGGGGATGTAAAGCGGGGCTAGCAAGATGGATAACTTTATTATCGTTCTGGTTTTGTTTGTCACGATCGTCGGTCCTTCGGCGGTGATCGCGGCGATTGGCTACGCCAGTATCCGGGCCTTGGGGCGTAATCCCTCCGCGGCTCCCAAGATCCTGCAGGCGATGATCATCGCCTTGGTTTTCTCCGAAGCGATCGCGGTGATCGCCTTGTTGATACTGTTCCAGATCTTCGGGCGCGGCTAGGGGCTTGGAAAGCATGTTTGTGGTTGCAGATGGTGGTTTGTGTCGGTACTGTACGTAAAACGGGAAGACGGTTTCAAGGTTATCTAGAGGAATACGATATGCAGGAATTATTACGAGTGGCGGTTCCTATTATGGCGGTTCACGCAGTGGTTCTGGCGGTGCTGTTGGTCGGTATCCGGCTGCTACTGGCCGGAACCGCGAACCGGGCGGTGCGTCGTGTGCGGCAGGTCGAGGATGAGGTCCGCAAGAAGGAGGAGGACATCCGCCGTGAAATCGAGGAGCACGAACGCGATTTCGCGGAGAAGAAGGCGGAAGCCGAGCGGCAATTGCAGGCGCATCGCGACGAGGCCCGGCGTGAGGCGGTTCATTTGAAGGAGAAGGCGGTTTCGGAGGCGAAAAAGGAAAGCCAGAAGATCATCGAGCAGGCGCATAAGAACGAGCAGAAGATGCGGGACCAGATCGCCAGGCAGATGGAGGACAAGGCGGTTGAATACGGCGGACGTATCTTCAAGCTGGTGTTCAGTGACATGCTCACCGGTGAGCTGAACGGATTGTTCAACACGGAATTGATCGATGCGCTTAACGAGATCGAGCAGGGTGCGATCACCGTCGAGTCCGGGGCTGCCAGTGTCACGGTCAGCCATCCCATGAGCGACGAGCAAAGGACGCGGTTGGAAACGGTATTGCGCGAGAAATTCCGCAAGGACGCCGTGATCCAGGAAACGGTCGACGAGACACTGCTGGCCGGTTTGATCCTGAAGATGGGCAGCCTTGAGATCGATGGCAGCTTGCGCAACCGTTACACTGAGGCCGTGGGTGAAGTCAAGAAGGAGGCTCACCACGAAATCTCCTAACCCCTGCCGGTAATCCCGCCATGCAGCTGAATGAACTTCGAAAAGAGCTAAAGTTCAACCACGAGCTTCTCAGCCTGGTCGAGACGTTGAAGAACGTGGCTGGCTCGCAGTTCCATATGCTGGAGAAGAAGAAGGCTCGATTTGATGCGTTCATGGCTGCCTTTGCCGGCTTTTTCAGGGTCGTGGACCTGGTCGATGTGGTCAATCCGTTCGTAAGGGCGGAATCAGAGGTGACGGGGCTGGTGATCGTGACGTCCGACTCGGGCTTCATGGGCGGGCTCAATGCCGGCGTGCTTCGCGCGGCCCAGGAGGCAGTCGAGGAACTGCCAGCCTCGCAGGTGTCTTATGTGGTGATTGGCGACAAGGGGGCTGGCGCGGTTTCTGATCAACGGCTGCCGTTCAAGTTCTTCCCCGGCATCAACCAGGATACGATCTACGAGCAGGCGGTGGTGATCAAGGACTGGCTGATGGGTGAGGTGGCAGATCGGCGCATGGGTCGTGTGATCGTGGCGGCACCCAAGGCGCTCTCGTTCAGCGCGCAGACCATCCAGGTCTTTGACCTGCTGCCTTGCGGGAACCTGTTCGATCGAAGCGAGGCCCCGCCGATCAAGGCGCTTTCGGGGCCGAAACGCTTCCTGGCAGAGGCGCGCGAGGTGATAGTGGAGTCGTCGTTTGATGACATGGTCAAGTATCTGGCTGGCATCTGGGTGACCTCCAAGCTCTTCGAGATCTTCGAGGATGGCAAGCTGGCCGAGTTCGGGGCGCGTGCGATGCACCTGGAAGGCAGTCTGCAGAAGGTCGAGAAGGAATATACCAAGACCCGGCAGAAGTGTTTCAAGGCGTCGCATGAATTGGTGGACAAGGGCATGCGCGAGTCCTTTGCGGCCAAGAGTACCAAGCGGCGTCGCAAGAAGAAGGAACGGGTTGATGTGGTTTAGCCGGCATGGCGCCGGAACAGGGGAGATAATCGAATGAGTGATTCAGTGACGCTTCAGAAAGAGGACGTGCGTGTGGCGGTCGGCAAGGTGGTCGCCGTGCAGGGACCGGTGGTCGATGTCAAGTTCAACGCGATCGAGGACATGCCGGATATGCACGACATGGTAACCACCAAGACCTTTGACGGACGTGAACTGACCATGCTGGTGGCGGAGCATCTCGAGGGCAACCTGGCTCGTTGCGTGGCGCTCTCGGCCACGCTCAACCTGCAGCGCAATGCGGCGGCCACCGCGACGGGCCAATCGCTGCGTATCCCGATCGGCGATGAGCTTTTCGGACGCATCATCAACGTGATGGGCCAGCCGCTTGACGGCAAAGGCCCGATCCGCACGGAAAAGACAGCGGCGATCCATCGCGATCTCTCCAAGGTGGAAATGAACGTCGGTAAACTGGCCGGTGCCAGGCCCGAGATCGTGGAAACCGGCATCAAGGTGGTTGATCTGCTCTTCCCGGTGGTGCAGGGCAGCAAGACCGGTGTTATCGGGGGTGCCGGCTGCGGCAAGACCGTGCTGATCTCGGAACTGATCCATAACATTGTCGAGGAACATGACGGTGCCTGTGTGTTCTGTGGTATCGGGGAGCGTATCCGCGAGGGTAACGAGCTTTACCACGAGTTCAAGGAGGCGGGCATCCTCGACAAGGTGATGATGGCGTTCGGCCAGATGGACGAGCCGCCGGGAGCCCGGTTCAACGTCGTGCAGACGGGCATCACGCTGGCGGAATACCTCCAGTCGACCGGGCGCGAGGTCCTGCTGTTCATGGACAATGTGTTCCGGTTTGTGCAGGCCGGCGCGGAAATCTCGACCCTGCTCGGGCGGACGCCGTCGGAAACCGGCTACCAGCCGACGCTGGGGTCCGAGGTGGGGGATGTGCACGAGCGCATCAAGGGCTCCATCTCGGCCTTCGAGGCGGTATATGTGCCAGCCGATGACCTGACGGATCCGGCGGTGGTCGCGATCTTCAGCTATCTTGACGCGGTCATGGTGCTTTCGCGTGAGCGTACCCAGCTTGGCTTGTATCCGGGTATTGATCCGCTGGCGTCATCCTGCTCGAACCTGGATGCGAGCGTGGTGGGGCAGCGGCATTTCGACCTCTCCCAGGAAGTCCTCCGTATCTTCACCAAATACGACGAACTGCGGCGGATTGTGGCGGTTATCGGTATCGACGAGTTGTCCAAGGCCGACCGGACGTTGTACGAGCGCGCCCGTAAACTACAGTATTTCCTGACGCAGCCGATGTTCGTGGCGGAGGCTTTCACAGGACGCAAGGGGCAGTTTGTACGTATCGGCGAAACCCTCGATAGCATCGAGATGATCGTGGATGGACGTGTCGATGACCGTTCCGAGGATGATTTCTACATGATCGGCAAAGTCGAGCTCTAATCGAATGGCATCGCTGAAAGACACCCTGCTGGAGAACGGCGTGATAACGGCGGCGAATCTGGCCGAGGCCGAGCAGATCGCGGCTTCCTCCTACACGCCGCTGATCACGGTCCTCTCCCAGCGGGGGCTGGTCGAGGAGTCCGCCTTGCTTCATGCCTATGCGCGGGCACACGGACTGGCTTTCGTCGTGTTGCGAGACACGCCTGTCAGTCCGGCGGCTGTTCGCCGCTTGAGCGCTAAACTGGCGGCGCATTACCATGTCGTGCCTGTCGATGTGGCTGATAACGGGATGATGACGGTGGCGGTATGCGACCCGCTGGATATGCGGGCGGTCGAGGATATCGAGACCTCCCTGGGTGTTCGCGTGGTGCGGGTGCTGGCCTGCCGAGAGGATATCGACGAGGCGCTGCAGCGCTACTACGGGGTCGGGGCTGACACAGTGGAACGGATTCTTTCCGAGCAGCCGGAGCGCGATATACCGGTCACGGTTGCAGAGTCACTCGATATCGGCGAACAGGGTGCCGATGCCTCGGTGGTGCGGTTGGTGAACCAATTGCTGAAGGATGCGATCAGCGACCGTGCCACGGACTTGCATTTCGAGATGCATCGCGACGGGGTCGTGGTGCGCCGGCGTATCGACGGGATTCTCTACGATACGGTCACCGCCGGACGGATGCGAACCCTGTACCCGTCGATCATCTCGCGCATCAAGTTGATGTCGGGGCTCAATATCGTCGAGCGCCGTCTGCCGCAGGATGGCCGGGCCAGGGTCTCCATAGACAACCGCAACTATGATCTGCGTATCTCGATCGTGCCGGCGATGCACGGCGAGGATGTCGTCATCCGGATCCTGCCCTCGACCATGCTGTTCAACCTTGAGGAACTCGGTTTCAACCCTGGTCAGTTGAAAATGCTCAACGACATGATCGCCGCGCCGCATGGGATCCTGTTTGTCACCGGTCCGACCGGCAGCGGCAAGAGCACGACGCTGTATGCCTGTCTGAGCAAGCTCAACACGCGTGAACGCAAGATCATCACGATCGAGGATCCGGTGGAGTACGAGCTGCGCGGCATTACCCAGACGCAGATGAACCCGAAGATCGGGCTTTCCTTCGCCTCGGCCCTGCGCAGCATGCTGCGTCACGATCCGGACGTGATGATGGTCGGCGAGGTACGGGATCGCGAGACGGCGGAAATCGCGGTGCAGACCGCCATGACCGGCCATCTGGTCTTGAGCACGCTGCACACCAATGATGCGGCGGGTGGCGCGGCGCGCCTGATCGACATGGGTATTGACCCGTACCTGATCACCTCCACCGTGCAGGCATTCATGGCGCAGCGGCTGGTGCGCACGATCTGCGAGAACTGCCGGGAACTGGTGGAGCGTGCCGACGGGGTGATGCGGTACCAGGGACGCGGCTGCAGGCAATGCAACCAGTGCGGATATCGCGGGCGCATCGCGATCTGCGAGTTCCTGCCGCTGGTTGATGAAATCAGCGACCTGATCCTGAAACGTGCCTCCGCGCACCAGATCCGCGAGCGTGCCAATGCGCTGGGTATGCCCACGCTACGGGAGGACGGACTGTCCAAGGTGGAACTGGGGCTGACGACCGAGGACGAACTCCTGCGGGTGACCCTGGCCTCCTGACCGGGACTGTCTATAACGTCGGGGAAGACCGCAGACTGCAGACTACAGACTGCAGACTTTTTCGGTTTACGAGAACGGCGACGAGAACGGTTGACGATTCTTATGCTCCGTACGGCTCGCGAGGACGCTCGCCCTCCATACGGTCATCAAGCGCGTTCTCCGCATCTGGAGGGCGAGCGTCCTCGCGAGCCGCTGCGCATGAGAAAGAAAATGGCGAAGCCCTCGTGATCCGCTCTCGTCGCCGTTCTCCTTCACCGATCCCCGAAAAGTTACCAGCTCGTTTTTGCAATCGTGCGGTCGGTCTTGGACAGTGGCAATGCGTCCAGTTTTTCCGGCCGGCACCAGCATGGTTCCGCCTGAACACCCTTTGACTCAATCGCGAGCGGTTCCGCCTGGCAGGTGTAAACGTGGATGGTCTGGGAGAAATGGCTGAAGGCATGGTTGACGATCCCGCGTTTTCGGATTCCGGTTATTGCTGCTGACGTAAGCAGGTCGGCAATGGCGCGCATCAGCGTCTCTCGATAGGGCTCGTTGCCCTTGCGGCGCGCCTGCGGGAACGCCCAGAGCCCGCCTAGGAGGCCGCTGTCCGGGCGGCGGTAAAGCAGTACGCCGCCTTGCGGGTTGGTGATGATCACCGCGACTTCGGTGAAATGCGGTACGGCGGCCTTGCGGGGCTTGTTCGGAATGGACGCGGTCAGGTCATCGCGGTGCGCCTTGCAGTGGCGTTTCAGCGGGCAATTCCCGCAGAGCGGCTGGCGAGGTCGGCAGACGAGTGCCCCCAGTTCCATCATGGCTTGATTGAAGGCGGACGCATCGACCGTACGGATCGCCGGGCGGAGTTGCTCCCGGATCGTGTCGCGGACGGCTGGCAGGGTGATGTTGTCGCGGATGCCGCGCAGGCGGGAGTAGACGCGCAGCACGTTCCCGTCGACGGCTGGCTCCGGCTTCCCGAAGGCGATCGATGTGATGGCGGCAGCGGTATAATCCCCGATGCCGGGGAGGCTTTTCCATTCCACGGCAGATTCCGGGAACCGGCCTTGCAAGGGGCCTGCAATCTGGCGGGCCGCTGCCTGGAGATGTCTTGCCCGCGAGTAGTACCCCAGCCCCTCCCAGATGCGCAGCACATCCTGCGGGTCGGCGGCGGCCAGGGTTTGTGCATCCGGAAAACGTTCAACAAAGCGTTGGAAATATGGGATTACCGTCGCGACCTGCGTCTGCTGGAGCATGATCTCGCTGACCCAGACCTTGTACGGGGACGGATCATCGCGCCAAGGCATCGGGCGTTGATTCTGCGAGAACCATTGCAGCAGGGGCTTCGTCCAGGTGTAGCTATTCATAGCGTTTACTTGTTTATAACTTCAATTCATTTCAACGCCCAACGCCCAACATCCAACGCCCAACAACCAAGAAAAGACTCTCGCACTTGGGCGTTGGATGTTGGGTGTTGGGCGTTGGGTGTTCGATTCTATTCTTCTCAAGTTACCAATTGGTTTTCGCACGGGCACCGGGTACTCCCGGCTTACCTGGATGTGGCTCCGGCCCGCAATGCCGGCAGATGGGTGTCAAGCAGGTCGGGATCCAGTTCGAAGAGGACAAACCCGCGTGCCCCTGCGGTGCGAAGGGCGTCCACCTGCCGGACGGTCTCCTCTGGCGGAAGGTTGTGGGTGGTGGGTGCAATGCCCGGATAGACGGCGAATCCCGCCGGGAGGGCGGCTCGCTGGCTGGCATAGAGCGCACACGCCTCGCCGACGGTGTCGGTATAGTTCATCGGTGTCACGAAGTCCAGCCGCCCGTCGCGGCACCAGGCCACCCAGTCCTGGCCGATCGAGTCGCGTACGCCGGGCCAGTTGCCCCAGACGGCTGCCGACACCTGAACGGAAGGACGTACTGTCTTGACGGCACCGCGTATTCGGGTCAGCGCTTCGGTGATCCGGTCCCGTCGCCAGGTCAGGAACGCCGCACGGTCTGCACCGCTGATTACATCCCGAGGCCAGTTGATGGCGAGGCGCCCCGTGTCGAGACGGAAGCGCTTTGCGCAATGGTTGCAGAAACAGGCATCGCTGTCAGGATAACGGATGTAGTCAAGATGAAAGCCGTCGACCGCATAGCGGCGCACGGCCTCGGCAGCGGCGTTGGCGGCCAGCTCCAAGTTCAGCGGATTGGCCGGGCAAAGCCACTTCAGGCTTTTCCCCTTGCTATCCTTCATCAGGCGTCCAGCCTGGTCCATTTGCGTCACGAACGCGTCGGGTGCATTCTCCAGGACCCAGAGCACGGACCAGAGATGCAGGGCGATCCCCTCGCGACGGCAGGCCTCCAGACATTGCTTTAACAGGTCGCCCTGCGAGGTGATCAAGGGCGAGATTGGCAATACCTCTGACGGGTAATAGGCGAGCCCCGCCCATTGATGGTTGGCGAAAAGCGCGTTGAAGCCGGCACCTTTCAATCGGCTGACGGCGGTGCTCCAGCCCTGGCCTGCCGGTCCGGCCGCATTGTGGCACCAGGCACCGCGCAACTCGGCGGTCTTTGGCGGCGGGGTCACGGATTCGAAGTAGGATTGGCGTATCAGGTCGCGAAGGGCGGCGGATTCGGCGATCACCTTGGCGAACGGTGGAGTGGCTTGGGCGTCGGGCTGGGTTCCGGCAAGCTGGTCGATGCGCTGCAGCATCGGGCGGATATGAGCGGTCTTGCCATGCCGGGAGGCCGTGGCATCGATGTAGGCACGGGTCTGTTGCCAGTTCTCGAACTCGAACAGTCGCTGTGCCTGCAGGCGCAGTTGATCGGCAAGCATCGGGGCGAGATCCGGAACGAGAGCGGCACTCAAGGCCAGCAGCATCTCCATCTTGTTCTCGCGGTCGACGTTGGTCAGGACATGTCCGATAAAGACACCGCTGCCCCCGATGGTGATAGCCGGCATGCCGCTGTCCACACCGGCGGCGTTGCGCCAGGTCCCGATCACGCGGGCTGATTTCGGCTCGGGGATGTTCGCATTCCAGGAATCCTGCCGCACGGACGGCGGCAGGCCGCTGACAGCCTTCTTGTCCAGCAAGATCGATGACAGGGCGTCTGGCGGGACGGCACTTATCCAGCGCTTGCCGCTTAATCCTAGCAGCGGGGCCAGTTCGGGTGTCATGCCGTAGATGACGATCAGCCGTCCGCCGCGCCGGGTGAACGCCTGCAAGGCGTCGAGTACCGGCGGGGTGATGACCGGGTTGCAGGGCAGGATCAACAGCCGGCAACCGGTGGGGATTCCTTCAGCCGCGACGCTCTTGTCATCGATGATGTTGGTATGCAAGCCGTAGCGTCCGAACCACTGGCCTAGACGGTCGGTTGACCGGTTTATAAAGCCTATTTCGTCTGTTAGCGTAACGGCGGCTGTCGTGTTGCGCAGGATCGAGATGGGGCTCGATCGCCCGCGGATGGCGGCGATCTCGATCCGCGTCTCCTGTGGTTGATCCTTCCAGAAGGCGAGGCGTACCCCGTTAATCCGTGTCCAGCCGGCGGGTTTCCCCTCGGTACCGAAGGCACTGCGTTCCAGCGTCACGGTCTGCCATTGGGTGCCGCTGGCCTTGAACCAGCCGCCGTACCATCCGTCACCGCTCCTGAAATAGAGCGAGCAGCGGGAAACGGCCTGCGGGTTGGTGATACGGATGGCGAGCGAGAACTCGGTGTAGGTGGAAAGATCGAGCGTCATGGCGGCATC
>JAIFLS010000193.1 GCA_020048935.1 bacterium
TCGATGCAGTCGGGGTAGTTGAGCACCTGCACCCGACGCACGCCTTCCACCGCTTCAGTCGTTGCAGACCCGATTCCGCTTTCAATATTCCGGAGGTTTTTACTCTGCATGATGTTGCTCCCATTGCTTTGCCAGATGGTCGTCGAATGTCATGGCGGCTTGGGATGGCGGCAGGATTCTCGTGTTGCCGCCGCCGTTCTCGAGGTTGATGTCCATATTGCGCGGATTGTCCCTCCACGCGCCGCAGGTAAAGTCAGGGATGTCGATGGAGTTGGATCGGTTCTGGGCCGACCATGAGGTCAGCGGTACAATGGCACTCAAAGCCGCGGCGTCATACACATCCTGCGGCAACGGCAGGCCGTTGCGTAGGCAATCGATGATATGCCAGTCCATTCTCATATCCGATCCGCCGTGGCCGTGACCTTTGGAGTCCTTGCCGATCCATTTGCAGATTTCCGGTGTGTATTCGCAATAGAGACGGTCGTACTCATCGTTATATTTTCCGCCTTTCGCGTACCAGCGATGATCGCCCTTGGAAAAACGCGGAGGCTCCGGATCAAATAGCGCAGCACCCTTTGTTCCGTAGATTCCGTGTATCAGGTTATGCGGCGAGGGCGTGTAGGGATCGTGCTGCAGCATCAGGGTGCGCCCCTTGACGGTTCGTATCAGCGCCACCCCCATATTGCCGCGATACGGAAGCCCCGCAAACTCCTCATAGAAAGGATCGTTTTGGGCAAGCTCGCGGGCCTTGCGACCACAGGTAAAGTCACTGCCTTCAACATATACCAGGTAGTCCATGCGATCGCCGCGGTTGATGTCGAGGCATGTGGCGATAGGACCCAGCCCGTGCGTGGGATAGATAATGCCGCGCCGCTTGCCGAACTCGCGCAGCCACCACATGTCGGAATACATGGTTTTGCTGAAGCAGTTATCCTCTTTGCTCGTATTGTAGGCGCCTTCGGCGTGCACAATGTCACCATAGAAACCCTTGTACGCCATGTTGATCGTCACCAGGTGGAAGTCCATGTAGGAGTAATTCTCCATCATCATGAAATGCTTCTGCGTCTCTTCGGCCGTTTTGACGAGCTCCCAGCACTCTTCCATGGTCCAGGAAGCCGCCACTTCGCTGCAAACATGCTTGCCCTGTTTCAAGGCGTATATGGACATCTGCGCGTGCAGCGGAATCGGTGAACAGACAAAGATCAGGTCGAGATCCTTCTGCTCGCACAGTTTCTTCCACTCATCTTCTCCGCCGGTATAGATCTCCGGGTGGTGGTCCGTGTCCTTGAACCACACCATCGATTTTTCCACCTCACTCGGCCGCTTGTCGCAGATGGCCCGGATCTCCACGCCTTCTAGCTGGACCAGGGCCTTGATGTGATTGGCACCGCGGCGCAGGCCGATGATGCCGACCCGCACAGTGTCCAGCTTCGGCGCGCGGAAGCCTGCCATATTGCGGCGCTGCACATGCCTCGCGGCATAGGCACGGTTGATCGCCGGAATGTCCGGATTTGAAATCACGTTTTCTTCATTCATTGAAGAGCTCCTTTTCGAATGTCCGCCGCAGTATCAAAGACGGCATCAATCTGTTCATCACCGACGTTCCGGTCGAGATTGATGCAACAGATGCCTGTCAACGCGGGATTGGCAGAGTCGACAACCAGCCGCATGATGGTCGCGCGGATCTCGGCCGGCGACCAATGGACGAGCTGCACCGGATCCAGCCTGATATTCAGGAAGGTGTTCGGCAGGTGTGCGCGGATATGCTTCACGTCGCCACCCCATCCCACATCGAGAAAATCGAGGTGCGGCAGTCTGGCATAGCTGGCGGCAAAGCGGTGAGGATCGTTGCCGCAGTGATGAATACCGAAAGGCCGCCGCCCCCGGCTCCACGCCGCATCGACCGGCAGAAGAAACCGCTCGTAGTCTTCGGCAGAGATCATCGTGTTCGAGCACTCGGAATGCAGCCAGACGGGCTGGTCGAAGTGCCGCACGACCCGGTTGACGGAGATAGAACTGGTCCTGGTTTGTGCCTGGATGCCGCTGGCAAAGCGCGTAATCACCCTGGAGATCCTCGCAAACCCCGCCTGCACCGCATCGGGGTCGTCGAGCATGTCCAGGAACAGGCTCTGGCCGCGCAGATCAAGGGCAAGATTCAACACGCCCGACCAGTTGACATCACCGGTCAGGTAGCCGTGCTGCTTCTTCAGTTCGTCGCAGAATCGCGAGAACCGTTTAAATGCGGCGCTTGAGAATGCCGACTCCGGATCGAAATCCAGAGACTCGCGTTCCGCGGGTAGCACGACGGGAGCGGAGTCCTCGTTGTAGCGGATTTCGCAACCGAGCATCTCGCTGATCAGATAACCAGAAGCATTATGCACCGCACCAACCACCGGTAAGTCTTTATTGCGATGTTCGCCCAGCCCGTATTTTCCGAAACGGTCATAGAGCACCAGCTCCATCCGCCGCTCGCTTTCGACACGCTTTTTGGGATGATAGAAGAAGTCCTCGTCAAATGTGATCCCGCCATGCGCGTGCCACCACGACGGGTGGAAAACGACATCGGTTGGTAATAGTTGACGGGTGGTATTCATGGTGAGCCCTTCATGCTTCCTTTGTAATAGCCACACTTGAACTCTGCCTTTTTTCACGCATCCACACCAGCATCCTGGCCGCTTCACGGTTGTTCCAGGCAAAGAAAGGAACAGTCAGCATCCCGTGTTCCAGCCGTTGAGATGTCTTTTCGCCGGTAGTATACTCGGCCTCGGAGCCGGGTTTGAGTTTCATTTCTCCTTCTTTCCGGAATGGGATTTTTTGGGTGACTGAAGGATGTTCCACCGCCGTCGCGCTTCTTCAGGCGCAGGGAAGTCGTCGTTGATGCGTTTGAGTTCCGCATCCAGACGGGCTTCCAGACGGGCTTCGAGCTTCTTTCGCAACGCGGCATTACCTTCATTGTCCGCAAGATTGTGGAGTTGAAACGGATCTTTCACATCGTCAAATAGAAGCGGTGGCCCGCCCTGCTGGCGAATCAAAGAGTGGGTCGCCGTGCGGATGGCGCGATACGGCAAAAACGGCACCCCGGCGAATGGAATCACCGACATGTAGAGCGCCACCCTGTCTTGTTCGGCTCCGCCGCGGACTATCCCGGACAAGTCCTCGCCCTCGATGGTTTTCGGAATCGCGACGCCGGTTAATCCAAGCAAAGTGGGCAGAATATCGGGGGTTGTAATCGGGGCATGCACTTCACGTGCAGTTAATTGCCCCGGCACCTTGAGCAAGAAAGGGACTCGCGCTGCTTCGTCATAAGCGACCTGTTTCGTCCTGGGTTTAATCCCATGCGAGCCCATCATTTCGCCATGGTCTGAGGTGAAGACAACAATCGTGTTCTTGTCCAAGCCGGTCTCGGCCAACGTCTTGACGACATCCCCGATGCAACGGTCCAGCGCGGTACAATGTGCCAGATAGCCCTGTAATTCTTTGCGGACCTGCGCTTGGTCACCGGTAACGTTCGGGGACAGCTTCAGCGTTTCCGGCGGATAGAGTGCCTTCATATCCTCAGGGGCCGTGCCATGCGGAAAATGTGGCGGACCGTATGACAACATCAACACGAACGGTTTGTCTTTACGTGCCTGATCGCGCAAGTATGCTTGGGCATCGCGGGTCTGGGCATAGGCGTCATAACCTTCCCAGAACTTTTTCTCTTCAGAATTACCAGCATAGTAGTGGGAATGGTTGTAAGTGTGATCACACTCCGCGACTTTCCAGTAATCCCAGCCCTGCCGGCGCTCGCGGGGAATGAACGCTTCTCGCCCATGACCATCCAGATGCCACTTGCCGATATAGGCCGTGTCATAGCCGGCATCGCGGAAGATTTCCGCCAGGCACAGTTCCCCGGAGGGAAGTGGCCTGTCATTGAGAAACATGCCGGTGGTCATCGGAAAGCGTCCGGTCATGAGTGCCGCTCGGTGGGGCGTGCAGACCGGGCACACCGAAACGGTGTTGCGAAAGTTCAACGCCTCCTTGGCCAGCCGGTCAAGGTGCGGCGTCTTGACATTGGGATCGCCACTGTAGCCGGTCGTCTGCGCTCGCCACTGATCGACCAACAAATAAACGATGTTCGGTTTCTCTCCCGCCATCGCCGCCGATCCAGCGGACATCATCGCCGTGGCAATCAGGATCTTCTTTGCTGTCTTCATGGTGTGGTCTCCTTCTCCTTTGGAAGGCTAATTCGCATATTCTTATAACAAGCCGACCTCGTAAACATCTGACGCAGTCCAATCCGCCCCTCTGTGACCGGTGGCAAATGGGTATACGTTCCTCTTCTGTTCCAAATTACACGCCGCCGTTCTCAAGCCGTCGCGAGGAACGGCTTGGGGCTTCATGTCTTAATGCGAATGTCATCACCGGCTTCCTCAATCTCAACAAAGACAGGACGCTCCTCAGGATTGTGGTTAGGTCTGTGAAATGTGAGCATGAGGCGACCGTCGAATGTCCGGAAAATCATTCCGTGGCCTCCATCCTCCGCCCACAAGGGTTCTGCTTCCTGTCTCCATGGCCCCGTCACATCTCCCGTTTGCGAACGGGCAATCCCCATTGCATATCCTTTGCTGCCCATACTGGACCAAAGCATGATCAACGATCCGCTGGCCAGCCGATGGAGAAAGGGCCCGTCTGTCACATAGGTTGGAAAGCGGTGTCGCGATGCTTCATCAGGCCACGTGGTGCGACGAACCCAAGGGCATTCTGATGCATTGAATAGAAAGACGGGGCGGCCTGCTGGTTGCCTCAAATCTGAAGACAATCGCATGGCGTATACAGCTCCATTGTGGATCTGAACCCACTCATGGCAGAAGACAATCCATGGATGGCCATCACGATCCACATGGAGCGTACCGTCGAGACACTGCCAATCCGGCGGTGTTACCGGGCCATCGGTTATGGGTTCATACGGGCCGGAAAGGGAATCCGATACAAGGATCTGAGTCCCACGATATTGATTGTCTGCTTTAAACGAAGCAAACATGTAGAATCTCCCGTTGAAGCGATGTACCTCCGGCGCCCAGAAATTAGTCGTTGCCCAGAAGGTCGGGGAAGGTCGAAACACTGGAATGGGCCCATCCCATTCCAAGAGGTCGCTGCTTTTGTAGCAATCAAACCCCTTTCCTTTGCCGGACCAGACGTTCGCATCTGTCGTTCCGAAGAGGTAGTATATGACTTCTTCTTCGATCGGGACGACGAACGGATCTCTGATCTGGATATCGTTAGTTTTCATACTCTCCCCGATGTTATTGCAGAACGGCGCTGAGCTCCGGAACTGCCTTTGCCAGCGCGGGACGGATCAGTTCAGCAATGGCTTCAGCCCCTTTCCGGTTGAAATGGGTTTTGTCACCCTCCTTGAAATTGTAGGCCATACTCGCCTCGCGCCCGATGCTGTTGTGGTACGCCATGCTGATGGCATGCAGATCAACAAAAGCCACGTTGTTTTTTTCCGCGACGGCCTGAGCCGCCTTGGCGTAACCGGTCAGGGTGTCGTGGTAGGTGCACTCTTCCGTCTTAACCAGGTTGCTGACGATCTTGCCGTCTTTGTCGAAGCTGCGCCGAACGACTGAACTGAGGATGACGGGCTTGCCTCCAGCCGCAATGATCCGGTCGATGTAGGAGCGGAGCTTGTTGCTGTACACGTCCGTATCGTAGCGCTTCTGATCATTGTGCCCGAACTGGACCAGCACATAATCGGGCTTGAGCTTCAGAAGTTCATCCAATCGGCCTGAAAGGCTTTCCAGTGTGGCTCCGTTTTTTGCGTAGTTGACTACCTTGGCCCTATCATTGACCTGGCTGGCAAAGGCCTGCCCCCAGCCGGATTCTTCGGCCACTGTCGAATCCCCGATCAGCCCGATGGTCGGCTTGTTTCCCGAAAACGCTGCATTCGTGTCGGCGGCCGTTGCCTCACCAGCCACCGCAGAAACCGTCGAAACAACGCTCATGGCACCCAGTAGCACTGTCATGGCCAAACTCCTTGAGATTAGTGTTGTCATCGCCGAACTCCTTGTCCATGTGGTCTGATTTACCTGCCGGGAGGAACATCCGCGTTCACGCCTGCAGTCTAACGCATCACCGCTACAACGCGGTGTAGAATGCTTCAGTTCTCCGACTACTCTTGAAATGGTCGTTGAACCGGCAATCCGTTCCCCGTCAGAAAACACGCTCAGCCCTTGTCCCCTCGCATACTGCTCACCTGTCTTGTCCCAGATTATCGTGAGATCATGGCCGTGGTAGCGAACCTTGTCCAGGCAGAAATAGTTCCACGTGCCCTTAGGCAGCAGAGGGTTGACTTCGACGATGTTATCCCTACGAGGGCGGAGTCCCACCAGGCCGGAAATGATGAGATCGTTGAAACTTGAATGGTTGTAGTCCTTGCCTCTTTCACGGCCGCCCTTTTCCTCGCTCCACGTCCCGCCCTTCCACGTCTTAAGGCGGGTGCGGGAAATCCAGTCCCCGGTATAGGGGTTGAGATTCTCATCGATCCACGGCACCACGCGTCCGTTGTCCCGAACCAGCCGGTGACTTCGAGCGTAGGTCAACAGCGTATCGAAGAATGCGCGGCAATCCACAACCGTCTGCCTGTAATCGTTGAGAAGATTGCCCAGCGCGGTTAGCGTCATCGAGGTGGCCAGCGGCCAGCTCGGTCCGTTCCACTGACACTCATGCCCCTCGTAAGACAGGGCAAACCCCGGGTGGCGCTGTTCCGGAAAGGTCGGCCCATACGGTGCGGCGAATCCGCATGGATCCATCAACTCCCGCCAGCCCGCCTCGAAACC
>JAIFLS010000156.1 GCA_020048935.1 bacterium
TCGTGGCGGAATCGCCGGAGCGGCTGCCGACGGCGACGAGTTGACCGGTAATCGAGTGTTTCAGGTTGCGGGCGAAGGTTTGGGCGATGGCACCGGTACTCAGGATGCCCCAGTTGATTTTGTTGATCACGGTCAGTCTTTCCTATTGCGCGGCAAGGAGCGGGCGTCGCGCTTGCTCTCGACCCCCGCAAACCATCGACGTTTGTACTGCTCAGAAATTGCTTTTCAGACGGTACGGGCACCCGCCCGCTGAAACCCGAATGAAAAAACTTTCAGTGGTTTATTTAAGAGGAGTTTGATTGGTGATGTCAAGTTCGCAAACGATGAATTATACATGCAATACGTTTATTCGCCTATAATAGCAAACTGTACTGTACCCCACCCTGATGCCGCTGGCCGCTTGGCATGGCGAGGGTCAGGTTGGCGGATTGGTCCTGGTGCCGGTACACTTGCACCCCGTCAATCGGCAAGCTCCCACTGGGGGACACGAGCGCGATGGAAACATTCCCCATAATGATCGGGAACTTGTACACGATACGTATCCGCATTCCTCCATCTATCTTTTTCAACACCGTGCGTTGGCCCGGCAACTCGACCTCGGCATGGTATAGCCGCGTCTCGATGGATTCGGAACCTTGCCCCCTCGACAGGGTGAAATTGATCTCCACAAGGCATCCCTGCCGGATGTCTTTAAGGGCGCATAGTTTGGACGGTTCCGGGGAGAGAACCAGGGATGCTTGCTCCGCCAGAACGGAGACGTCCACATGGGCGTGGAACGGCGCGACGTACACGGTTCCCTCGAAACTCCCGTCGGCATTCAGGCTTTTGAGCAGGCCGGTATTCCGGTCGGTGCAGCCCAGCGCGGCGATGTTGTAGGTGCCTGACTTCCCGGTATAGGCGCGCACCTGGCTTATACCGCCAGCCATGCCGGGCAACGGGGTGTTGCCGTACTCCTGGTGCAGGCGTTGCAAAGCGGCGTATTGGGTTTCGTTGAAACCGTTTGTCAACCCCTCGTCTGGCCAACTCATGACCTGAACGCCTTTGATGCCGTGCTCGACCGCATACTTGAGCTGTTCCCAGGCCTGCTGCCCCTGAGCAGTCTTCGCTTTCGAGGCGTATTCACCAATGAAGACATCGTCGAACCCGCTCGACCAGGCGCCCTGCGCCATGTTCGCCTTGCTTTGGTACCACAGACCGTACTGGGTATAGCCGAAGCCCGTACCGGCAGTGAGCAACCAATCCACAGGCGTGATGCGGGCGGCGTTGTCGCCGATACCGATGGTGCCGCCGACGGCGTAGTCTGGGATCTGGTGTGTACGCGTCAGTTGCGGCGGAATGCCGGCCATGACTACCCCCAGCAACGCTTCACCGACGCGCCGGTAGACGTTGATCCGGTTGTATTCAATCCATTCCTGGAACAGGGGGTTTTTGATGGAATAGCCGTCCCATGTGCCCCGCTTCAGATTGCGCGGCGGATCAAACCGGTTCTCGGTGAAGTCGGTGCCGAAGTGCTGGTTGATCGTCTCGCGACTGCCGTACATGGCCAGCAGGTAGCGATAGAAGCCCCGGATGTTGTTTGAATTGTAGTCGCCCAGGGACCCCTTTCCTGTCATCACTTCGTTCTCGTGACTGGGCTTGGCCAACAGAAGGTTGTCCGCCTTTGTTCGATAGACCTTGGCAAGTTGCCGGTAATATTCCCCGAGCGCAACCCCATAGAAGTCGCTCAGCTCCGGTTGCTCGAAATTGTAGGATCCGTAGGTGAACATGATTTCGCCAAAGTAGCCGCCCTCGTTAGGCTTGTTGTTGCGGTCGAGCGCCAGATACTCCGGCAACCCATCCGCCCCTTTCTGTTCAGCCAGCGCCTTTATCTTCTTGATGCCCCAGCGATGCGAGAAATTCGGGCTGGTCGCCGCCCTCATCGGTCCGTTGGTATAGGCACTGAAAGGGACGGACGCTTGACGAAGGTGCGGCTGGAGAAAGTCGAACGCCCCCCAGTCCATCCCCTTTAGCCATTCCGTACGCGATCGGTTCTTGATGTCCCCGGTCTTGACGAGCGGACTCCAATCCTGAGCCTGGAAGAAGGGGCCGAGACTACCAATCTCCCGGACGTATTTCGAGTCCGTGATCCTGGGCCACTCTGATCGCCATTTGCCGTGCTGGCGAGCCAGGTAATAATAGAACGAGTTTTCCCGCAAGCCGACATCATAGGGCTGAACCTGCCCCCTGCCGTTCACACTGTAAAGCGTCGAGACGAGGTCTTGCTTGAGGCCGGCATTGTAGGCGGCACTAGGGAAGGCACTTGCGAAAAGGCGCGCACCATCGGGAAGCGCGCTCACGTCGTGCCAGCGCGTGAAACCATCGGCGGCCTGCCACATGTATGCCACTTTGCGTTGGATGTCTTGATAGACCAGCGCCACTGAGCCATTAGTCTTGAGCGCGACTAAATGAATTCCGGCGGTTCCCACATCGTTTATCGGAGCCGCTATGGTCTTAAGCGTTGTCCCTGTTACGGAATAGATTTGGACAGGCCCCGGCTGGAAGCGCGACGCGACGGCGATCGCGCTGCCTACCGCCACGACAAAGGGCGGAGTGATCTCGTCCGGAATCCGGATTTCCCGGACGAGCCCTCCGTAGCGGTTGAACACTCTGAGACTATTTGTTTCCTTGTCCACCAGGGGGTAACACACAAACCCCGGTGAACGAGAGTCCAGCGTGACGGTCTCGATGCCAACCCCGCCTCTGACCTTGGGCGGATAGGCCAGGAACTGTGCTTCACGGAGTTGATACTTGTTCAGGATGCGGACAACGGTATGGTTGTCGGGATGCTCACCCTCCCCCGCCGCGATGACCGGCCCCATCGGCACCAACGCCTTCACATAGCCCGTCGCTTCGCGCAGCTTGGAGAGTGCATCAAAATCCAGATGACCATAAACGCTTTTGACAATACTGACAGTGGATTTATCCAAATACCTTACGGTTTCTGCATCGCATGAATCCGCAGCGATGCCTTGGATAGAAATGCCGTAATCGACGGGAACCGTGGCTGGACTTTGGGCTGATACCGCACCAGCCAGCAAATGACACGCCACGCCAAGCACTATAAGATGCAGAATGGAGGGCGAGCGTCCTCGCGAGCCGTTGCGTTGCAAGCCCTGTCTCGGGCTTATTGAAAACCAGTCCGCCATCTTGAGTGATACGTCGTGCATAAGGTTGCTCACTCCCGATTTCTGAACAGTCATGTGTATTTCTCTCGCATGTCATTCGGGGTTTCATGACAATCTCATGTTTATCAAAGCCATTTTCAGCTTCGAGTAAACTCCCTGCCTGCAATCAGGCTTGTCTCCACGTTCGAAAGCATGGATTCATGCTCGGCAATGACATTGCGGCTCGTTGGATCCGCTGCCAGGTTACGGGTCTCCCACGGATCATTCAGCATGTCGAAGAGCATAACCTGTTCAACGCGACGGAGACGGGGCCGGACATCGGCGGTGAACATCGAGGGCTTCCCGTCCTGGGTGAGATAACACTCGTTGATCTGTGGCCGGTCCTGTTTAGGGCACTTCTCATAACTCATAACATACTTGTACCGTGGGCTGCGGATCACCCGTCCGACCTCCTGCAATTCGCAGAAAATGCTCGTGCGCCATTCGGTTTTTCGCCCCTCCAGAAGCGGTCGCAGGCTCATTCCTCGGTTATGCGGTGGAGCGGCGATACCAGCATAATCACAGACCGTGGCCATGATATCGACACCGCTGACAAGGTGCGTCGTGTCAACGACGTTGCGGCGGATGCCGTAGTTGGGGCCATAGGCGATAAAAGGCACTTTTACGGACTCATCGTAGGGATGCCACTTGCTTATGCGGGAGTGGCGACCAACGCCATCCCCATGATCGGACGTGAACAGGATGATCGTGTCGTCGCCACGGTCACGCACAGCACGCAGTAGTCGCCCCACATTGCGGTCAAGTCGTTCGATCATCCGGCAGTAGTCATAAATATAATTCTGCCATTTGACGGTCCCAAAGGACTTGGACGTCCGCCATATTTCATCGAAATCATACTTCAGGTTTGGAGGCAGCGGGGGAAGCCGCTCCCCGATGCGGAAGAAATCAGCCTCACGGGTGCGACCGTTGTCGTTATTGTCCTGCCAGAAACAGATGTCGTGGGGATCCATGAAGCCCGCCACCGCGAGGAACGGCTTGTCGCCTTTGTGATTGCGGACATACGCCTCAACGCTACTCGAAACGCCGTAATCCATGTGCTGCCCCCAGAGATCTTGCGTGCCCCGCTAACCGACGGGTTGTTCCAAGGCCCACCGGCATGCCATTTACCGCAATAGACACGGTCGTAACCGGTATGTTCCTCGAACCACTGCCCCATGTTGGGCACGGACTTGTCGATCCCGATGTTGTTGGTGATTACGCCGGTTTCCAGGGCATAGCGCCCTGTGAACATGCTGGAGCGTGCCGGACAGCAGACCGGATTGGTACTGTGCGATTCCGTGAAGGAAACCCCGTTATGTGCCAGTTCATCAAGATTCGGGGTATCAACCCAGTGGCAGAGCCAGGATTTGTGCTCAAATTTTTCCTTGTAGGCCCCGATCGCGTCCAGAACCATCTGATCACAGACCACGACGAGAAGGTTCGGCTGCTTTCCGACCAGCGGCTTGCCCGCAAAGAGCGGTATCGGACGGGTTGCCATTGTGGCGGCGGTAGCGCCTGCAATCTTCATGAAATCCCTTCGGTTCATTGTCATTTCAGATACCCCGTTTCCGTGCCGTTGGTGGCGGCCAGGGCGAGCATCTGCATACCCGACAGATAGAAAAGCACCCGCCCTGACGCGTCGAGAAAGAAGACGCCGGGTATGGTCGCCGTGCCGGTATGCTGGTAGCAGGTGATCTCGATCGTGCCGTTCCTCGTCTTCGCCTGACTTGTGCCCCGAAAGGAAATAACCTGGTCCGAACAGGGTTCATCGTATTCATCCAGCAGGGTAAAGTGCATCTCTTTGATTCCTTGCCTCGCCATCCGGCCTACGGCATCCAGCAGACACCCCTTGCAGGTATAATTTCCAGGCAGTGCGAGGGTGCGCCTGGCGCCCCCCGTTTTAATCGACAGGACACCGTCTTTCACGCTTGCCTGCTTGATCAGCCCCGAGTTCAGATATGGCGTATCCGTTGCCGTCTTGGCGACTTTGGTTTCAACCGTCCACGCGGAGGGCGTGCACAGAGTGTCATTTCCGCACTGCAAGTCGGCAATCGTATAGAAGCGGTAGTGATCAGGACAGTCGCGAAAACTCTTGATTTGGAGCGCGCCACCGGCCTTGTGTTGCAGAGTCAATTCGCCTTGCAATTGCTTAAGTTTAAATGAAGAGATGTCTTGATAGGTATGAGTCCAGTCGCCGTCAGGATCGAAGGGGTTCACGGGGGGCGCCAGAAGCCTGAATGCCTGGCTGATCAGAGACGCCGGATCGGCCAGATCCTGCATGATGGGGATGTTGGTTTCTTTAGACATGGGGATTATCTCTCTAAATATCTCGTCTCACTCCGCGATTATTTTTTGCAGTTTGATCCATTTGTCGTTGCCGCCCTGCGTGCAGGGTTTTAGCGCAAGACGGGTAATGACGCCCTGCCATGCCTCTGTACCCTTCAGGGAGATCTTGTAATCACGCATAACGCCGTCCGATGTGACTGGTATGCTGATGCTGTCGCCGGCAACAAAATCCCCGGAGCCATGTTTTGTCCAGATAAGTTGAGCCGTGGTCTCGCTGGTTTTGAAGGCTGCCCGCAATGTGATTGTTTTCACCGAATTGGCATCCATACAGAACCACGGACTGATCAGCATCGGATTGTCCTTGTTCAGTTGGATATTCAGTTCGTTCTGGATCGGGAACCCGGAATCCGAGGCATTCTGGTAATGCCAGTGCTGGCGGTCGTTGTTGAACTTGAAGTTTAGCCCCTTCTGCACGGCGCGATGCGTGGAGACATAGTCGCGGATCGTTTCAACTGAGCCGACTATAAGCCTGTACTCGAATCGGTAGTCGATATTGCAATCCAGGATTTCAGTATGCAGTGGAGCAAGATAGCCTGTGGAACTGTCCTTGGAACCGCCTTGGCCGGTCCTCCCCACGAATCCGCCGATGTATTGCTGCAGCCCCGGAGTCCAAACGCCAAAGCCCTGGTCGTTCTTGTCGACAAGAGCGGCCCACTCTTCGGTTGCCTGGAAGCCGTTCCACGGGAAAGGAGGACGCTCCGGCTTGCGCGGGACTTCGATGAGAGAGCTGCCTGTATAGGGCTTGTCGCCGGTGTAGGTCATGATGCGGTACCACGGCCCATTGCTGTAGAGAGCCGGCAATTCCTGGTGCCTCCCGCCGTACTGGGTCTTGTCGTCGCGGGCATTGGCAAGGCGGCTCTTGACGTAGACAACATTCCCCTCCAAACGGTACAAGCACTCGAAGATGCATTCGCCCGGCTCGTTGTTGAGTGGCCATTGCATGGGACGGCACTTGATGTAGATCGTATTGCCGTCATTCTTGTGCTCGAGCACCGTTGACGAATTTCGGTAGCAATCGCCCGATTGGATCGGATTCCATCCCAACTGCTTCCAGTTGGCATTTGGTTTCTTGCCATTCGGTTCAAACGGATTGGGCCCGCTGTAGAAGGACATCTGGATCTGCCGCCCCCAGTCATGGCTGTTTATCATGTTGGGGCCGTCTTTGGTAGAGAGGTGCGTGATCGATCCGCCAATCGAAAGATCCGCTCCCACTCGAATCTGATCATTTTCCAGATAGCTCATCGTGTCCTTTGCAGTAGTATTAGGCCGCTGTTCCTTTGCTTTTGTACCCATCTGTTTTTCCGCGAGCTCTGCCGCTATCCTTTCCTGATCACCGCCCTGGCTAAGCCGGATGTTCCGGATCTGGAGCGTCCGTCCTGCCGCGTTACCAAAATCGAGCCTGAACTGTTTGTAGCCACCCCTCCAAGACCCCGGAATCTGGCATGCCCTGATGTTGATCGAGTAGTTGGTCCAGCCATCACTCGAAGGAACTTGAGGACCTACTGCCGATTGCTCCGCGCAAATCGGGGGACCATAGAAAAGTTGTACGGGCTCCAGTC
>JAIFLS010000175.1 GCA_020048935.1 bacterium
ATGCGCCGGAAGGCAGACCGTGAACGTTGTTCCGGCGCCGGGTTTACTCCGGACCTGCAGGGCCCCGTGATGCCCATGCACGATACCCTTGACAGTCGCCAGGCCGAGTCCGCGCCCGGTCGCCTTGGTGGTGAAGAACGGGTCGAATATGTGCTCCAGTTTATCCGGATTGATCCCGCACCCGGTATCTTCGATTTCCAGGATCACGAACCGGCCCGGTTTCGGTATGTCCTCGGTGTAGGGGCTCCGGAGGTCGTTGGCATCAAGATGCGCGGCCCTGGCGGAAACCGATATGGTACCCGGTACGTCACCGATTGCCTGGGCCGCGTTGGTGAGCAGGTTGAGTATGACCTGGGTGATCCGGGTGTCGTCGGCCAGGATGGTCGGCAGTGCCGGGTCCAGTGAACAGTCGAACACGATCTTCCTGGAGATGGATGCACGCAGCAGGCGGACGAGTTCCGTGATGCGTGCCGTAAGATGGCGAAGTTGAGCAAATCCGTGCAGAGACTCGCGGCGTGTTTGGCAGCCGTCTCGATATCGGTCAGGTATTCCGGGCCTCTATAGCCGGCGGGAAGATCGTCACGCATCATCTCTGCATACCCGATGACGACACTCATGAGATTGTTGAAATCATGGGCCACGCCGCTCGCCAGTGCCCCGAGGCTTTCCATCTTGTGTTTCTGTTGCAGGCGCTGTTGCATTTCCTTGTAGCTCGTCAAGTCACGCGCCGTGATGACAATTCCCTGCACCTGTCCGGCACGGTCCCCCATCACGGATGCCGACAGGAGCGCTGGCACGTGCTTGTCTCCGGAGGCGAGCAGGGTACACTCACGGTTCCTGATCATGCCGTCATCGAGAATGTGCCGGATCCCATCGTTGTCGAGGAGCCGCTGGCAGTCCGGGCTGAGAATCGTGGCGGCAGGCATGCCGATTAGTTCATTCCGGGTATGCCCGGTAAGGTCCAGGGCGGCGTCATTGACCACGGCAATCGAGCCGCACTGGTCGGCCACGATGATGGCGTCACGGATGGAACGGATGATGTTTTCCGAGAAATCCTGGGTGCTTTCCAGTTGGGTCTTCAGATTTTCGATGGTCTTCTTCGATGGATCTTCCGCGACATGCAGCGTTACCGGCGGAGCCTCGTCCGAATACATGAAATCGACGTCGACGGCTTTGATATGGAATATATAGAGGCCTGCCGGAAGTCCTTCATAACGTACATATTCATCCCAGGTCTCACGCCACCCGGCCTCATATCCTTCAAGGCGGTACAGGTATTTAAGATGCCCCATTTTTGTACTGGATCCCTCATACTGGATGGTGACCGCGGGTATGCCCGCGTGCAGGTTCACCATCGTTGTGGCGTCATGAGTTACGTTGGTCACGACATGTGTCACCGTCAGGAAGGGTTTCGCCTCGTAACAGGGATGATAGCTATAGACCCCGCGGATGGTGGCGATGATGATATCCCCGTTGCTTAAAAGGTTGATTCCCTTGACATGATCTTCAGGCAGGCCGTACGCGGTTGTCATTTGCTGGTACGCTTGTCCATCGTATTTCACGATTCCTTTGGTGGTGCCGAACCAGATCACTCCCCGTGTGTCTTCAAGAATACAAGTGGCCTCGACCGCAATGCTTTGTCCATCGGGCAGGACTTCCCTGGTGGACGTGCCATCGAAGCAGAAGACCGGGCCGTCCACGGTGGCCAGCCAAAGCCGCTTCTGGCTGTCCTCGCACCCGCACACGATCATAGGGTTATCGCCGGGCAACAGGCATTCGAGCCATTTGGGCTCCTTGCCGTCAAAATAGTACAGTCCGCCATGGTCTGCGCGCGTGAGCACAAGGACACCACGCGAGAACTCAAGAAAGCTGTTGCGATGGAATCGATGAAGCCCCAGATCACTATAGGTGGATTGCCATTCATCAACTCCCTCGCAGCGCACGATAAGCTTCGACGTTGCGATCCAGACAACACCCTTCCGGTCGCAGATGGCGCCATAAACCGCATCTTCTTTACGTCCCCGTAATAAGCGGCTTTGCATGGTCTCCAGGTCCACCTCATATAACCTGCGTGCGGACTTCAGGAGGAGTTGCCCTGCAGGGCCCCGGCAGATGGCGGAATACGATCCACAGGCGATGGTCTTGTTGACGATGGTCAAGGCGACTTCATCCCAGTGGAGCAGCCCGTTCATGGGTGTCGCCAGGAAGACGCCCTTGTCCGAGTTACAGGTGGCGTTGGTGCCGTGGGGCGTGATCATGAAGAACGTTTCGGGATCATACATGCAGAGACCGACACCTTTGCACGCAAACCAGATTCTTTTCTGCCGGTCCTGTGTTGCACACGCGATCAGTAGGGAGGAAAGCCCGTCTTCGGTTGAGAAATTGACAACGCCATGCGGCGTTACGCAGGAAACAGCAACATCAGAGCCTAAAAGCCATACGTTTCCATCGTCGTCCTCGATCAGCGCGGAGTACGCTGCACTCTCAAGTTCCGGCTCGATGAGGCTACATGAGCCTCCTTCGACTCTTAGGATACCTCCGGGTGTTGCTACCCACGCAACGTCACCGTGCGACACGAGAAGCTCCCACATGCGGAGGTTGGCATTCAGGTTTGCTGGCCTGATCGCCCGTGCTTCCTTTCCATCATAGCGATACAGGCCGGTTTCGCTGGTAAACCAGAGTTCGCCACTGGGCGAAAAGGCGACGCCATGTACCTTGCCTTCGGCGTTGAACACGGCATCGATGAGTGTCGCGTTCTGCTTGGCGAGGCGGACCAGTTTGTTGGGGATGCCAATGACGATATCGCTGTTCTTGTGTGTGGTCCACAGCCAGTAAGCCTTGGACAGGTCCGGCACAAGCGCAGTGCAGTCGGTCAAGGTACGGTCTTTCAGGTCCACGGACAGCAACCGGCCTGCCTTGGTAATGCCCCACCATTGGTCATCGCCGGAAAAGCCGACACGCTGCAATGGGACGTCAACATTCAGCTCAGCGAGGACGTTCCTGGTGTGCAAACCATCAAAACACCCCAAACAGACTGTCGCGCTGCTATCGCCTGACTGGCTGAACCAGATCAGACCGCCGCCTGACTGGCTGAACCAGATCAGACCGCGCCTGTCTGCATAGATCGCATCAGGAGAAAAGCCCGCTGGCATTCCGAACCGGCGCCACGTGCCCCGCTTCTCAAGGATGTTCCGAGTAAAGCTCATGACCTTTCCTCCCCGAATCTGAATTCTAGCGGGTGCATGCGCCGAATCAACCTATTTCTGTACAAATCGGTTGTTGAACTTCCACGAATAAAGACTTACTCTGTGAACATCAGGCGGATGGTGTGGCAACATTAAACTAAGGGAGCGCATGATGAAGCTCGTCGTTATGACCGTGGGGCTGGCATTCGTGGTTGGCGCAACGTCTATCGTTCTCGCCGAAGAGGGTGAATCTACAACGAAGCCGCAGTTTATAAAAACCAGAATGGAATGGGCCAGGAATAATCCGAACTGGAAACCGACACCGGAGGAACTCGAAGCCGAGTTCGATCAGCGCGATGTGGACAAGGATGGTGCCTTGTCCAAGATGGAAGCCGAATCGAAGCTGAAGAAGCAATGGGTCAACCAGATGCTGGAATGGGCGAAGAATAATCCGAACTGGAAGCCGACGCGGGAGGAACTGGAAGCCGAATTCGACCAGCGCGATTTGAATAAGGACGGAACCTTATCGAAGACCGAAGCCGAAGCGAAACTGAAGAGGCAATGGGTCAGCCAGCAGTTGGAATGGGCGAGGAATAATCCGAACTGGAAGCCGACGCGGGAGGACCTCGAGGCCAAATTCGATAAGCTCGATGCGAATAAGGATGGGATCCTTGCCGAAGAAGAATCCGCCAGCAAGAAATCCCAATAGTAATGATGAGTCGATTCCTGAGAGCATTCCCGCTTCCGGTTATTGCCTTCCTTGTTTGTTTCCCGGGGTGTGCAGAGCAGAAGAATTCGGTGAGTCCCGAGGAACGATTGGCGGCAGGCTGGCAGAATTTCAGGGGCGGTGAGTTCAGCTTGGCGTTGCGGGATTTCAAGGGGGTCGGGGCTGTCACCGCTATTGACAGTCCGGTTCATCTGGCCGCGCTTTATGGTGAAGCGACCACTTGGTATCTGCGGCGCCCGGACGAGGATCCGGCCAGATCCGCCACGCTGTACCGGCAGGTGATTCAACTCGCTCCGACCAACTCCTTGGCGGCGTGGAGCTGGCTGGCCTTGGCGCGGATCAAGGCGCAACCCGTCGAGGGAAATGCCCCCGAACTTGAGCCGTTGGTCCTGGCCTACCAGGAAGTGATCGACCGTTTTCCGTTTCACCCGGCTGGCGAGGAGGCCTTGCTGTTGCAGCAGGCGGCCAGATTGGAGGATCCGGGTACGGCCAGGGCACGTGAGGTGCTTGAGGTCCTGGATGCGTTTCTGGAAACCCATCCCGAAAGTCCGTGGCGGAGCGCCGCCTATGGTCTGGTGGCGCATTGCTGCCGGATGCTGGGGCTGGAGGAGCGGAGGCTGGAGGCCGCTATCCAGGCTTGGAAGATGGCGGAGGTAGACCCCACGAACCCATTCCAGGATTTGGCGGTGACCTATTGGCAGATTGCGACCATCGCCGAGTTCGAGCTCGGCGATTTTGAGACGGCGCGCGAGTACTACCGGCGGCTGATTGATGAATATCCTGCCGAACAGCGTGTGTTTGTCGCGATACAGGAGCTGGCCCGTATGGATGAACTTGAAGCCCGGTTGAGAACGGAGGCGTCAACACCGTGAGCAAGTCTATCGGTTCATTCCTGAAGAAGCACTCCGCCCTGATCGTGGTGGGCGCAACGTTCCTCTGGTCGGGTTTGTCGATCCTTAGTTCCCGTCGCGCGGAGACGCCCTCGAAGGACGGCGTGGTCCTGCGGATTGGGCATTGGCAATTGGAGGCGGGGGTGCGCAGCGGCTTCAACGCCATGGCAGAGGCCTATCACAAGCTCCACCCGAATGTGACTATCATCCAGGACGCGGTGCCCGAGGGGACCTATGGACAGTGGATGTCGACCCAGTTGATGGGGGGGACTGCGCCGGATATGCTGGAAGCCGGAAAAGTTCCCTACAATGTGCTGCTCGGCTACTATAACCGGTATTTTTTGCCGATGACCTCCGTTGTGAACCAGCCCAACCCTTATAACAAGGGAGGGTCGATGGAAGACGTTCCCTGGCGCAAGACCTACAAGGACAGTATGCGCAGTGGCTATATTGAGGAACTGCAGGAATACATGCAGATACCGCTATCGCAATTCGGGGTCAGGGTTTTCTACAATAAGGATCTGCTGAAGCGGCTTACCGGGCGGGAGATTCCACCCCGCGATTATCGCGAATTCCTGGAAGTCTGCCGCAAAATCAGGAGCCAGGCGAGTGAGAATGGCAAGCCCTATGTCCCGGTTGCCGGATCCGGTTACCACATGTGGATGTGGGATGGGTACATGGCCGATCCGCTTACTTATGGCGCCTTGCGCCACCTGGACTTCAACCGGGATGCCTCGGTGGGCAATGACGAGCTGTATGTCGGGTTCAAGACGGGGCGCATTAACTTCGGCTTTCCTGCGTTTGAAGCCAAGTACCGCATGATCCGGCAGTTGACGGAACAGTTCCAGTCCGGGTTTACCGGCCTGGGGCGGGATGAGGCGGTATTCCTGTTTGCCCAGCAACAGGCCGTGTTCATTTCGACCGGTACCTGGGATGTGGGCAGCCTGCATGAACAGGCTCGCGGCGTATTCGAGGTCGGTATTATGGAATTCCCATTTCCAACTCCGGATGATCCCGAATTCGGTAAATTCGCAGAGGGTCCGGTCTATGACAAGACGTTTACCGGTTTCGCTTTTGTGGTGACGCGCACCTGTAAACACCCGGAGGTGGCCATCGACTTCCTGCGGTTTGTCGGGAGTCAAAAGGGGAATGAGGAGTTGAACCGCATGATCGGGTGGATCCCGGCCATCAAGGACACCCAGGTCGCTCCCATGTTGGAACCCTTCAATCCCCAGCTGCAGGGGATATTCGGCTGCATGCCCATCACCTTGGGCGGGGAGACCATCATCAAATGGACCCAGCTCTCTTCCCTTTACCAGGTGAATCAGATTAGTTATCCCCAGTTGACCGCCGAATTCCTTCCCTTTTACCTGGAGCATGGGGAGGATGAATGGGCGGAGTTGTACCGCAACCGGCGACGGGGAATGGTCCGCGATGAACAACTGATCGCCGGGATGCGCGATATGGCCGGAGCATCCCCGGCCGATGCTTCCTCGACGCGGTGGATCAAGTACCGCCAGCTGACTACCAACCGCTTGATCAACCGGGATCTGAATGCCGCCTTTCTGCGGAACCAACTGGAGGCGGGCGGGGCGGGGCATGTGGCGGTCCCCTATGAGTTCAGTCCTGAGGTGATAGCGGCGGTTAAGGCCCGCCTGGACCGCGGTCGCCCGGTCGAGCTGGTGGCGCCCGGCAAGGAAAGGGATTGATTATGGCGGGTCGCAATATCAAGTGGCGGGAGATCCGGCACCACTGGGAAATCTACCTGTTTATCCTGCCCGCCCTCGTGCTGATCGGGCTGTTTATCTATTATCCTGCGGCCAGTGGCGTGTTCCATAGCTTCTTCCGCTGGAATGGCGCTGACATTTCCGAGTATGTGGGCTTTGATAATTATATCAACCTGCTGAAGTCCTCCGAATTCTGGAAGTCCTTCAAGGTGGCGCTGATCCTGGGTGCCTGGAATGTGGTCAAGATGATTCCGGCGTTGCTGGTGGCTGTGTGCATCCACCGTTGCCGCAGCGTGCGAATGCAGTTTTTCTACAGGACGATGTTTGTGGTGCCGATGGTGATTCCCGGTTTGGTGGTCGCCCTGATCTGGCGTTCCTTCTTCTTTGAAGCCACCTCGGGTTATCTCAACCAATTCCTGCATTCCACGGGCTTGTTCAACCTCCTGGCTTATCTGGACCAGGTG
>JAIFLS010000059.1 GCA_020048935.1 bacterium
TGGGGCGGGCAACGGGATTCGAACCCGCGACATTCAGAACCACAATCTGACGCTCTAACCAACTGAGCTATGCCCGCCATCGGAATCAATGCGCTGGGTAATCTACACATTTACGCGGGGATATCAATCCATTTTTGCCGCAAAGCCGTTTTTTTTGTCGTTTTTCGGCGGCGGCTTGGGTACTATCGTCGCCGATACGGGTTGTTCGAATGATAAGCGGAATGTGCTTGTAGCCGGGGTCGGTGACCCCGGCAGTGCATGGATTAGCAACAGGGAGAGAGGCTTCGCTGTGCACCTTCTCATGCGCACCGGGGTCACCGACCCCGGCTACAAAGGAGCACCGGGGTCACCGACCCCGGCTACAAAGGGAGCACCGGGGTCACCGACCCCGGCTACAAAGGGAGCACCGGGGTCACCGACCCCGGCTACAAGTCTCTCACAGTGGCAACCGGGCTGTGTTTGATTGGTTGTTGGGCGTTGCAGTCAAAGATAAGGATGGATGCAATATGAGCGAGAGCAAGAAACAGGGCGACTGGCTGACCTACCGGCCGGATATCAAGGTGCTGGATTGCACCGTCCGCGACGGCGGGCTGATCAACAACCACCATTTCGACGACGAGTTCGTGCGGGCCGTCTACCAGGCCAATGTCGCCGCAGGCGTGGATTACATGGAAGTTGGCTACAAGGGCGACAAGGCCATCTACTCGCCGTCAAAGCATGGCACCTGGAAGCATTGCGACGAGGATACGCTGCGCCGTATTGTCGGCGATAACCCGAGCGATCTGAAGCTGGCCGTGATGGCCGATGCCGACCGGACGAACTACAAGCGCGATATCCTGCCGAAGTCCGAAAGCGTGATCGACCTGATCCGCGTGGCCTGCTACATCCACCAGGTGCCGCTGGCGCTTGACATGGTCAAGGATGCCGCCGACAAGGGCTACGAGGTCATGCTCCAGCTCATGGCGGTCTCGGCGGTCAATGAGGGCGACCTGGACGCCGCCTTGGCGGAGGCCGCCAAATCGGATGCCGGTGGCGTTTATATCGTGGATAGCTTTGGCTCGCTCTATTCCGAGCAGATCCGGGCGCTGACCCTCAAGTACCTGGGGGCGCTCAAGGGCACCGGCAAGGAGGTCGGCATCCATGCCCACAACAACCAGCAGCTTGCCTTCGCCAACACCATCGAGGCGATCATCAGCGGTGCCTCCCGCGTGGACGCCACCTTTGCGGGTATCGGCCGCGGGGCGGGCAACTGCCCGATGGAGCTGATACTCGGGTTCCTGCATAATCCGAAATTCGTGATGCGTCCGGTATTGGAATGCACGCAGAAGATATTTGCTCCCCTGGCCAGGGAAATGGACTGGGGCTACAGCATCCCTTACGCCTTGACCGGCCAGCTCAACCGCCATCCGAGCGCCGCCATCGAGTTCCGTGCAGGCAAGACACCGGACGACTATGTCGCCTTCTACGACCAACTGGTCGAGGAATATTCCTGATCCGGCTCTGATTCCCCTCACGTGTGCACTTGCAGGGGAACCCACCCCGCCCTACGGGCACCCCTCCAAGGAGGGGAGCACTTGAAAAAGGTGGGCACCCCTCCAGGGAGGGGAACTCTTGAAAAAAGAATGAACCCTCTGCCGGGCTCCTGCGATTACACATTGTAACAGCGGGTTGCGGACGGGCAACTGCGGGAAACCGGTGAACGATTACGTGCGACGATTACGGATTACGAGGGCTTCGACATTTACATTCTCATGCGCAGCGGCTCGCGAGGACGCTCGCCCTCCAGATACGTAGACTGCGCTTGATTGCCGTATGGAGGGCGAGCGTCCTCGCGAGCCTGCGGGGCAGGAGCATCGTTAACCGTTCTCGTCGCCCGTAGTCGTCGCCCGAAAAAGGTCCCCTCCATGGAGGGGTGCCCGAAGGGCGGGGTGGGTCCCCCTGCCAAAGTGTGACAAAATGACCACGTTATAGGAGGGAAGTGTGATGCGTTCATTAGCTGGTTTCCACAAGGTTATGCTCACCGGGGTTGTCGCGGCGGGCGCGGCGGTGTGCGGGGTGCATGCGGCGGATGAGGCGGTGCAAGGGACACAGGATACGGCGGCGGTGCTGCCGGAGATGGTGGTGAATGCCACGCGGCTCTCGCTGGATGGCGCCGAGCTGCCCTATGCGTACTACCGTCATGATCGCGCGGACCTGGACCAGGGTGTCGGCCGCACGGCGCTTGATCGTATCGACTATGGTCCGGGCGTGCTTATCCAGCACACCGCACCCAACCAGACCAGCCCCTATATCCGCGGGCTGACCGGCAAGCAGAGCCTGCTGCTGCTCGACGGCGTGCGGCTCAGTCATGCCACCATGCGCGGCGGCCCCAACGAGTATTCCGCCTTCGTGCCGGACATGAGCATCGACCGCATCGATGCCATTCTCGGCTCCTCCGGCGTGGTCAACGGTTCCGACGGCCTGACCGGCGCGCTCGACCTGCGCCTGGCCGAACCCGGCCGCGGGGTCGGCAAGGCGGCATCGCCCTGGCTGGGTACGCGCATCGACACGGCCAATGGCGCCCAGACCTCGGGCGGTGTCGATGGCACGTCCGGCAACTGGCGCTATTCGCTTGAGGGAAGCTACGAGGACTTCCATGACCGTGAGGGCGGGAAGGATGCCAATGACAACTTGTTCGGCCGCGAGGATTACGATCGCATCCCGAATACCGCCTACGACCAGTGGTCCGTGGCGGGCCGAGCAGCCTATGACGGGTTCGCGGACCGCTCGATCAAGCTGTCCGCCGGCCACACCCGCCAGGACGATGCGCGGCGCCCCGATGGCTACTATGAGAACAGCGGCAAGAGCAGCCGCATCAGCCGCTACTACGATCCGGAGACCTTTACTTATCTGCACCTGCAGGACAACTGGACGCCGGACGGGTTGTTCCTCGACAAGCTGACGACCACCGCCTGGTGGCACCAGTTCGATGAGCAGCAGGTCCGCGAGGAGCTGACCAGCAATAACACGGTCTACCGCCGTCGCGAATACGACGACCTTATCAACAGTGTCGGTATCGAGCCCCAGGCCACCACCCTGCTGGGCGACCATGAGCTCACATACGGCGCGTTCGCCCTGTTCGAGAAGACGTCAAACGATTACCGCGAGTTCCGTAACGCGGGCGGGACCGATGCCGCCGGGGCCTCGCCCTACAAGCCTGCTGATTGGGCAAAGAACACCACCATCACCGATGGAGCCGAATATAACACGTACGCGCTTTATCTCCAGGACCTGTGGCAGCTCACCGAGCGGCTCAGCCTGCTTGGCGGCCTGCGCTACACATTCGTCGAGTGGTCCTTCGACGTGGCCGAGAGCGATACGGACGACCTGACCGGGGGGCTTCGCGCCAGCTACCAGCTCAGCAACGAGATGCTGGTCTTCACCGGGGTGTCGAAAGCGTTCCGTGCCCCGAATCTAAGCGACCTTGACGGGGCCACTGACCGTGCGTCCAGCGGTCTGGTCACATTCGGCAATCCGGAACTGGATCCGGAGGTCAGTTATACCGGCGAGGCGGGTTGGCGTTATGCCGTCGGCCGTGATCAACTGGGCGTGAGCGTCTTCTACACCACCATCGACGACGTGATCCAGCGGATCTATCCGGAAGGGGCGGAGTCCGGCACGACCGAGAACGGCGAGAGCGCCTATCTGCAGGGGGTCGAGCTGCTCTGGGATTATGGCCTGCCGATCCCGGTTGGCAACCGTCTGGCGCTGGTCGGCAGTGTCAGCCTGGTGGATTCGGAGGCGGAGATCCCGCAACCGGATGGCAGCATCCTGGAGGAGCCGATCAGCCGGGCCAACCGAGTGTACGGGTATGCCGGGGTGCGCTGCGAGCTGAACCGCAACTGGTGGACGAAGCTCCAGACGCGCTTCCATGATCACGGCCGATGACGCGGATGACGTGCGGCTCACGATCCCCGGCGACGACGACGGTACGGTGCCCGGCTTCGCCGTGGTCGACCTCTCGGGCGGCTGGATCGACAATGGCGGTGACCGCTGGGTGACCCTGGCGCTGGAGAACCTGGCCGATAAGACCTACCGCCAGCTCGGTTCCGGCGCGGACGCCCCGGGCATGAACCTCGTCCTGGCGGGCGGTATGCGCTTCTGAGTCATTTCCATTATGTCTTTGCCTTGTTGTCGAAAGGCTGCTACATATTCACCCGACTCATCATTGATTGCGAAGGATGAACGGGATCGGGTGAAAAATGCCAATAAACGCAGACAAACCGCAGTTGTGGAAGGCCGATGTGGAAAGATCCATCGACTTCTACAACGATTGGTTCATCCGTTTTGCACCTGAGACCTACCGGGCGCAGCGACGGATCACGACGGAGGCTGTGCTAGGCGCCTTCAAAAAGACCGCCGATCTGACTTGCATCATCCCGAAGAGCCTTGTTGCCGATCCTGGCCTGCTTCCGATCCTGCGAATGGTTACGGCACCGCCCTTGGCGCGCGACCGCCTCATGGGGCTGGCCCATGTGAGCAAGTCACTCATCGACTCGCTTGAAGGCAAGGAGGGAAAGTCAGCAAGATTGCCGAAGCGGATGCCAGAGAAGGTGTTGCTTGAGAACCTCCAGAAACTTTGCGATGTACTGGCCGAATTGATTGACGACGATTTGATAACGTGGGTTTCGTCCAAGAAGAAACCAACCAAGCAGGACTTGGCGCGAGCAGCAACCGTGATCGCGGATCGAATGTGTGGCGCGTATTCCGATCCGATTATCCGCAATGCACAGGAGAGACGGCAACTGGCAACACTTGGCCTCTGGCTCTGCAAGAACGGCTACAGGGAGATTACCACCAAGGAAGCCAAAGACCCTTATGCCATGCCGCTTGGCACGTTCGCATACCGTCTCTCGCTTCCGGCAGGCGACAGGAAGTCATCGGTCAATATACCGATTGACTGTATTGTCAAGCCGCTGGGTGCCGCCTTGAGTGACATGCCAATACTCATCGAGGCCAAGTCTGCGGGCGACGCGACCAACACCAATAAACGCAGAAAAGAAGAGGCGCAGAAACTGCACCAGTTGAAGATACGATATGGCAATAACATAACGTTTCTTCTTTACCTTTGCGGCTATTTCGAGCCGGGCTATCTGGGATACGAGGCGGCAGAGGGAATTGATTGGGTTTGGGAGCACCGCACAGGGGATCTCGCGCCGCTACTTGCGGCTGAGGGTAAAAAAAAAGCCCGGACGGTGAGGGAAGGCACGGTCGCATACGGCGTCGATTGGAGCGAAACGCAGGAAGATAATCGGGCCGATGCCCAGCGACTCGCCGATGCATCCAAGAGCGCGGAGGAGCGCAACCGTCTGGGGCAGTTCTCGACGCCCTTCCCTGTGGCATTCCATATGGTCGCCCACTCGATGAAGGCACTGCCACGCGATGCTCTAGTTGAATTTCTGGAACCGGCTCTTGGATCCGGGGTGTTCTATAGTGCGCTTCTGCGTCAAACGGCTTCGACGCAGATATCCAGCGCTACCGGCTGCGAGATCGATCCGGTCTATGGCGACATTGCCAAAGCGATCTGGTCTCCTTTCGGGCTGAAGGTTCTGGGCTCTGATTTTGTTGCGTTCACGTCCGAACCAGCTAATTCTGGCAGATTCTCGCTCATTTGCACAAACCCCCCTTACGTCAGGCACCATCACCTTCAAGCCCAACAAAAGGTCGCCTATCAGTCCTTGGTGATGCAACGCCTTGGCCTGCAAGTGAGCGGACTGTCAGGCCTGTATGTCTATTTCGTGCTTTTCGCTGACGGGGTCCTAGCCGACGGTGCCGTTGCCTCATGGCTTCTTCCTGCGGAATTCCTCTACGTCAACTACGGCCGGGTTCTTCGCGATTACCTCACGTCACGGGTGACGCTGCTCTCGATTCACCACTTCAATCCTGACGATGTCCAGTTCGATGACGCCCTCGTCTCCTCCTGCATTGTAACCTATCGAAAGGCGAAGCCGCAAAGCACGTCAAGCTGCGTGGTCTCGTATGGCGACTACCTTGATCCCCAGGAGCAGCGGAACATGCCGATTTCGGAGCTTCGGGGGCTGAACAAGTGGACGATGTCCCATTTCGATGACAGAGGCTCGTCATCCGACACTCCCCGCCTCAAGGATTTGTTTACCGTGAGACGCGGAGTCGCGACTGGCGCGAACGACTTCTTCATAATCGACAGCGACACCGTTGCCCGATACGACATTCCTTGCGTCTTCCTTAAGCCCATCCTGCCAAGTCCCCGCTACCTCCGTGAGCCGATTATCCGAGCCACTGTCGATGGATTGCCGGATGTGCCCGGCTTTCGCTATCTGCTTGACTGCCATCTTCCTCCGGACAAAGTGCGGCGGCAATACCCTGGTTTGTGGCGATACCTTGAGGATGGCATGGCAAGGGGTATACCTGGTGGATATCTATGTGCGCAGAAAGAAGTCTGGTACTATCAGGAGAGACGGGAACCGGCTCCATTCCTGGCCTCGTACATGGGCAGGTCCAACGGTGATCGGGAATGTCCGATCCGGTTCTTCGTGAACCTTTCCGATGCCATTGTGACAAACGTGTTTTTGAACCTGTATCCGACTTCCAGTCTCTCTGCCTGCCTGGACCGTGACAAGGACCGCCTGATCGAACTTGGCATGGCGCTGAACAAAGTGCCTGCGGAGTGCATTCTCCATGCCGGTCGCGCCTACGGGGGCGGATTACACAAGATAGAACCCAAGGAATTACTTGAGGTGCAGTTGGCATCAGCCCCTGCTTGGGTGAGTGACGCACTGACGAGGCAACTTGTTCTAATATAACCTTGCAACGTATCCAGAGTCGGTCTTCTGAGATCTTAGATCGCAGCATCACCCCGTCTACAATCTTCCGGAAATTCGTGCTGGCAAAGCAGGTTGTTAAATGATACCAATAAGGTGTCAATAGAACATCAACTTAAGGAAATGCACCATGCACGAGCCCAATCGTATTGAAATCATGAAACATCTTGAACCGTTTATCGACGAGCGGATTGGCACGCTGCTGCGCCCGGTCGATGACCTGTGGCAGCCGACAGACTTCTTGCCCGATTTCGCGTCGGAAGCGGGGCACAACGATTTCCTAGAGCTGCAGGCAGAGGCGAAGCGTCTGCCGGACGATGTGATCAGCGTGCTGGTCGGCGATACCGTGACCGAGGAGGCGCTGCCGACCTATGCCATGTGGCTGGCGCATGTGGAGGGCGTCAGCG
>JAIFLS010000060.1 GCA_020048935.1 bacterium
GCCTCGTCGAGGATCAGGATCTCCGGATCATTCAGCACCGCCCGCGCGATGGCCAGGCGCTGGCGCTGGCCGCCGGAGAGCAGCATGCCGAGCTCGCCGACCTGGGTGTCGTAGCCCGCCGGCATTTCCATGATGAAGTCGTGGGCATGCGCCATGCGCGCGGCGGCCTCGATCTTCTCCATCGGCGCGTCCGGCAGGCCGTAGGCGATGTTGGCCGCCACGGTATCGCTGAAGAGGAACGTGTCTTGCGTGACGATGCCAGTCTTCATGCGCAGCGAGCGCAGTGTCAGGTCGCGCAGGTCGTGGCCGTTGACCAGGATGCGCCCCTCGGTGACATCGAAAAAGCGCGGCAGCAGGTTGACCAGCGTCGTCTTGCCGGCTCCGGAACCGCCGACCAGCGCGATGCGCTCACCCGCCTTGACCTCCAGCGAGATATCGCAAAGCACAGGCTCCTCGGCGTAGCGGAAGCCGACACGCTCGAACGTGATCGTGCTGACCGGCTCGTCCAGCGTGCCGGCATCCGGCTTGTCGGTGACCATCAGCGGCGTGTCCAGGATCTCGAAGATGCGGTCAGCCGCCGCCGAGCTCTGCTCTATGCTGAGGTGGATCTTGCCCAGTTTCTTGACCGGTTCATAAAGCATGATCAGGGCCAGCAGCATGGTCACGAACTCATTCCATGGCATTCCCAGCCGCGAGGCGTAGGCCAGTGCCAGCACGAGGCCGAAACCGGAAAGCAGGATCATGATCGGTTCAATCAATGCCTTGGCGCTGACGATCCGCATGACCCGCCGGAAGAACCGCTTGCTGGCGGCATCAAAGCGGGCCTGCTCGCGCGACTCCATGCAGAAGGCCTTGACGATGCGCACGCCGCGGATGGATTCCTGCATGATGGAGACGATCTCCGCCATGCGCTCCTGCCCTTCGCGGGCCGCGTGGCGCACGCGTTTGCCGAAAACCAGGATCGGCACCAGGCAGAGCGGGAAGACCAGCAGCGCGGCCAGGGCAAGCCGCCAGTCGCGGGTGATGGCGTAGACCACCGCGCCGGCGAGCACGATCGGCTGGCGCGCCAGATCCGTAAGCACCGTGGCCACGGCCCGCTCCAGCAGGGCCGAATCGTTGACCGTGCGCGAGATCATCTCGCCGGTCTGGGTGGAATTGTAATACCCGACCGGCAGTTCCAGCAGGTGCGCGAATGCGCTCTGCCGCAGGTCCATCACCACCCGGTTGCCGACCCATTCAACCAGGTAGGTGTTCGCGTACTGGCCGATGCCGCGAAACAGCATCAGCAAAATCACCGCCCCGCCCAGCAGCAGGGAGCCTTGCAGCGTCAGTGCCTGCTCCGGATCGAAGAAGTCGCCGAGCATGCGTTCAAGCACCGGCAGGACCCCGACGGTTGATCCGGCAAACAGCACGCCGCAGATGCCGCCGGTGATCAGCCGTCCGAGATAGGGGCGCGTGTAGCGGATCAGCCGGCGGTACGTCTGCCGGGGCGTGGTATGGACGGGTGCTTCCGTCATGTGTATTTCACCACCTCATCGACGGTTGTATAGCCATCGAGCAGGCACTGGACGCCGTGCTGTCGCATGCTGATCATGCCGAGCTGGATGGCCTTGTCGCGGATGACGATGGTTGGCTGGCGTTCGTTGATGAGCCGGCGGATGGGTTCCGTGACGGAAAGGTACTCGTAAAGCCCGCGCCTTCCGTGGTAGCCCGTGTCGTTGCACGCCGAGCAGCCTGCGCCGTAGAAGAACGGGCGGTCGCCGATATCCTGGCGCGACATCCCCAGCATATCGAGCACATCCTGCTCGGGGGTATAGGGTGTCTTGCACTTGTCGCAGACCATGCGCACCAGCCGCTGGCCGAGCACCGCTTCCAGCGTCGAGGATATCAGGAACGGTTCGATGCCCATGTCGATCAGGCGCGTCACGGCACCGGCCGCGTCGTTGGTGTGCAGCGTGCTGAACACCAGATGGCCGGTAAGCGACGCCTGCACCGCGATCTGCGCGGTCTCGATATCGCGGATTTCACCGATCATCATGATGTCGGGGTCCTGGCGCAGGAAGGCGCGCAGGATCCTGGCGAACGAGTTGCCGACACTTTCCTTCACCGGTACCTGCATGATACCGTCGATATCGTATTCCACCGGTTCCTCTGCCGTGAGCAGCTTGCGGTCGATCGTGTTGACACGCTTGAGCCCGGAGTACAGGGTGGTCGTCTTTCCCGAACCGGTCGGGCCGGTCACGATGACGATCCCGTTGGGTTTCTTGATATCGTTGGTGAACTTGGTGTAGACATCGTCCGGCATGCCGAGGTTCTCGATGGTCAGCGACACATTGCTCTGGTCGAGTACGCGCAGCACCACGCTCTCGCCGAACTGGGTCGGGAGGGTCGAGACACGCAGATCGATCGCGCGTCCGCCGACGGTGATCTGGATGCGCCCGTCCTGCGGCAGGCGCCGCTCGGCAATGTTCAGGCCGCTCATGACCTTGACGCGCGAGATCAGCGGCAGAGCCAGCCGGCGCGGGGGCGGTGCCATCTCGTAGAGTGCGCCGTCCACCCGGTAGCGGATGCGGAATTCCTTCTCGAAGGGTTCGAAGTGGATATCCGAGGCACGGTCGTTGACCGCCTGGTAGAGCACCAGGTTCACGAAGCGGATGACCGGCGTCGATCCGGCGGCCTCCTCCAGCCCCTGTTCGTCGTTCTCGTCCACGAGAGACAGGTCGCCAGCCTCCGAGATCTCGCCTTCCAGTGCCGACAACATGTCGTTGACGGCTGCACTGTCATCCCCGTAGAACTGGTTGATACAGGCGCGGACGTCATCTTCACGCGCCACGACAAACGTGACATCACTGGTCAGAACGAACATCAGCTCGTCCATCACCTGCGGGTTGATGACGTCGCAGACGGCCAGTTCCACGGAGCTGTCCGTCATGGAAACCGGGACGATGTTGTACATTCGCGCCACACTGGCCGGGATACGGTGGATGATGTCGGGCGGGATATCCAGCGCCGGCAGGTTCACCACATGCGTGCCCATGTAGCCAGCAATCACTTCCAGCAGCGCGTCGCCCTCGATCAGGCCGCGATCGACGACCATGTTGCGCACCGGCTTGCCGGTCTCGGCGTGCTCGGCGGCGATATCTTCCATCTGCTCGCCGGTCAGGAACCCCTGTTCAACCAGCAGTTCCAGCAGCGGATCGTGATATGTCTGTTGCTCGCCCATGATCCCTCCCGGCTCAGCCCGCCTCTTCCTGTAGTTTCTGTTTTACGGTTTCCGCATCCTGCGACTTGGTGATCAGGTCCTCGTAGCTGATCTGGCCCGCCCGGTAAAGGGCCATCAGGTAGGCGTCCAACGTCACCATGCCGAACTTGGCACCAGTCTGGATATCCGAGGTGATGCGATAGGTCTTGCTGTCGCGGATCAGCGACCGGATCGAGGGGGTCGAGATCATGATCTCGAATGCACCCACCCGGCCCGGGCGGTCCTGCCGGACGAGCAGCAACTGCGAGACCACCGCAACCAGGCCGACTGAAAGTTGTGTGCGTACCTGTTCCTGCTGGTCGGTCGGGAAGGCGTCGACGATACGATCGACCGTGCTGGCTGCGCCGGTCGTGTGCAGCGTGGCGAACACCAAGTGACCGGTTTCGGCCGCCGAGATGGCGGCTTCCATCGTTTCCAGATCGCGCATTTCACCCACGAGGATCACATCCGGGTCCTGGCGCAGCGCGCGCCGCAGCGCCTCCTTGAAGCTGGGCACATCCACGCCGATTTCACGCTGGGTTATGATCGATTTCTTGTGCTCGTGGTAATACTCGACCGGATCCTCGATCGTGATTACGTGGCAGTCGCGATTCTCGTTGATGAAGTTGATCATGCTCGCCAGCAGCGTCGTGGTTTTGCCGGAACCGGTCGGTCCGGTCACCAGGATCAGTCCGCGCGGGCGGTACAGCAGCTCCTTGAACTGTTCGGGCAGGCCGATCTTGTCGAGCGACATCAGTTTGTTGGGAATCTGGCGCAGCACAATGCCGACAGACCCCTTCTGCTTGAGCACACTGACACGGAAACGCGCTGCATCGCCGAATCCGAACCCGAAGTCGGTGCCGCCGCCCTCGCGCACCTTCTGCTGATGGTCAGGGGAGGTGATGCTCTTCATCAACCGCTCGGTGTCCTCCGTGGCCATGCAAGCGCAGCATAGGCGGGAGGCCAACGGAAATATGCAGGTCCGACGCACCCTCGTCGACGGTCAACTGCAGCAGATCATTCATGTCAACCTGCCCGGCCGGGATCTTGTCCTCGGATTCAGTCTGGTAATAGCTGCTCATGATCAGTCCTCGTCTCCCATGGTTACACGCAATACCTCATCCAGCGTCGTCACGCCGGCGCCGACTTTTCGAATCCCGTCCTCGCGCAACGTCCGCATGCCCAGTTCGCGCGCATGCTGGCGCATCTCGGATACCGGCAGTTTATCGAAGATCATGTGCTGGATCGCGTCGTTCACGGTGAAGATCTCGAAGAGGCCCTTGCGCCCGGAATATCCGCTGAGCCCGCACTGGCTGCAGCCGTGCCCCCTTACCAGCATGCGCCCCTGCAGCGCTTGGCCGCCGGTGCCCAGCGAGGCGATGATCTCCGGTGGAGGCTCGTATTCCTCGCGGCAATGCTCGCAGATGCAGCGCACCAGCCGCTGGGCAATGACCGCCCGTACCGCCGAGGCCACCAGGAAGGGCTTGACACCGATATCCAGCAGACGGGTGACGGCACTGGGAGCGTCGTTGGTATGCAGCGTGCTGAAAACCAGATGGCCGGTCAGTGCCGCCTCGGTGGCGATGTTGGCGGTTTCCTTGTCGCGGATCTCACCGATCATCACGATATTGGGCGCCTGGCGAAGGATCGAGCGAAGCGCCAGTGAGAAGGTCATCCCGATCGTCTCGTTGACCTGCACCTGGTTGATGCCCGACATCTGGTACTCGACCGGATCCTCCACGGTGATGATCTTGCGGTCCGGGCGGTTGATGTGGTTCAGGCAGGCATAGAGCGTGGTGGTCTTGCCGGATCCCGTCGGACCGGTCACCAGCAGGATGCCGTCCGGCAGGCCGATCAGCCGCTCGAACAACTGCTGGTCGTCGGAGAAGAAGCCCAGCTTCGGCAATCCGAGCGCGAGGTTCTGCTTGTCAAGGATACGCATGACGATGCTCTCGCCGTTGTTCGCCGGCACCGTCGAGACGCGCAGGTCCAGCTCGCGTCCCAGGATGTTGACCTGGATGCGGCCGTCCTGCGGGACGCGTTTTTCGGCGATCTTCATGCCGGCCATGATCTTCACGCGCGAGACGATGGCCGATTGCAGGCGCTTGGGCGGCCCGTCAACCTCATGCAGCACGCCGTCGATCCGGTAGCGCACGCGGAAACGCTTTTCCAGCGGTTCGAGATGGATGTCCGAGGCGCGGCTGCGGTAGGCTTCCAGGATGATCAGGCTGACCAGCTTGATGATCGGGGCGTCGGAATCGGTTGAGGTGTCGGTGTCGATCAGGTGGTCCTGCACGGTCTCGACATCCACGGTGCCGTCGGTGATCTGGTCGAGCATGTTCTCGACATCGGTCTCCGCTGGATAGTAGCGCTCCAGCAGCGCCTGGACTTCCGCCCGACGGGCCACCACGCCATCGACATTGATTTTCAGCAAGTAGCGCAGGGAGTCAAGCGTATCGAACAGCATCGGGTCGCTCATGGCGACCATCAGTCCGTCGTCGGTCTTGTAGACCGGGACCACGCTGTAGCGGCGGGCCGTCTCCTGCTTGATCATGTCGCGGACATCGGCCGGGATATCCTGGTCCCCGAGCGAGACGAACTCCATGCCGAAAAGCCCCGCCAGCAAACCGAGCACATCGTCCTCGGTGACCACCCCGTCGGCGAGCAGAAGGTCAACCACCGTGCCGTCGCGCACCCCTACCTGCTCGCGCGCCTGCTCGGCCTGCTCGGTTGTCACCATGCCGTTGTCAAGCAGCACTTCCAGCACATATTCGTCATTGGATGTCAAATTCAGCCCCCCAGCTTGCCCGCCAGCATCTGTGCCACCATTGGCGGATTGGCCTTTCCGCGGCTCTCCCGCATCACCTGCCCGATCAGGAACTGCAGAGCGGCCTTCTTGCCGCTGCGGTAATCCTCGACCGACTGCGGGTTGGACGCGATTGCCTTGTCCACCAGCGTTTCGATCACCCCCGTGTCGCTCACCTGCGCCAGCCCACGGTCCCTGACTATCGTAACGGGGTCTCCGCCACTGTCAACAAGAACCTCGAACACGGTCTTGGCACCGGTCATGTTGATCGTGCCTGCATCGACCAGCCCGACCAATGCCGCCAGCGCGGGCGCGGTCAGCGGCAGGGCCGCCAGCGTGGTGTCGCGTTCGGTGAGCACCCGCAGCACTTCCGTCATGATCCAGTTGGAGACCGCCTTGGGATTGGCGGAGGCCCCGGCTGCCGCCTCGAAGAAGTCGGCGATCGCGCGGTCGGCGGAAAGCACCCCGGCATCGTAGACCGGCAGGCCGTACTGCTGCGCGAAACGCTGCCGCCGGGCGCGCGGCATCTCGGGCAGCGCCGCGCGGATGGCCGCGACCGCGTCGCGGTCCAGGACCACCGGCATCAGGTCCGGCTCGGGGAAGTAGCGGTAGTCGTGGGCGTCCTCCTTGGTGCGCATGCTGGTGGTGATGCCCTGGTCGGGATCCCAGCGGCGCGTCTCCTGCACGATGCGTTCGCCGCGCGCCAGCAGGGCGCTCTGCCGCTCGACCTCGTGATGCAGCGCCGCCTGGACGCCCTTGAACGTGTTCAGGTTCTTCAGTTCGGCCTTGGTTCCGAGCTTGGCCTGCCCGGCGGGACGCATGCTGACGTTCACGTCGCAGCGCATGTTGCCTTCCTCGAGGTTGCAGTCGCTGACGCCGATATAGAGCAGGATCTGCTTGAGCGCCAGCAGGAAGGCGTAGGCCTCCGCCGGCGAGGCCATGTCCGGCTCGGTCACGATCTCCATCAGCGGATGACCCGCGCGGTTGAAGTCGACCCCGCTTGAGCGAGCCAGGTGCGTGCTCTTGCCGACGTCCTCCTCGAGGTGGATGCGCGTGATTCCGATGGTCTTCTCCGTCCCGTCCAGTTCGATCACGACACCGCCGCCCTCGCACAGCGGCTTGTCATACTGGGAGATCTGGTAGTTCTTGGGCATGTCCGGATAAAAATAGCTTTTGCGGTCGAACTTGCTGAACTCGCTGATGCGCGAGCCGATCATCAGGCCGGTCATCACCGTCAGCCGGATCGCCTCGGCGTTCATCACCGGCATCGCCCCCGGATACCCGAGGCAGACCGGGCAGACGAGCGAGTTCGGCTCGGCGCCGTAGCCCGTCGGGCAGGCGCAGAACATCTTGGACTGCGTCTTGAGTTGGACGTGTACCTCTAAACCGATCGTCGTCGCGTATGTCATGATGCCCCCAGCTTGGTCTCGAACGCATGGCCGATATGCAATACCTGCTCCTCGCCGAAGGCCGGCCCCAGGATCTGCAGGCCCACCGGCAA
>JAIFLS010000196.1 GCA_020048935.1 bacterium
CGCCCATTCCAAGGCGTGGTTGCAGCGCGTTCGCTGGGCCTGCTGCATCCAGTAGAGCACGTAGCGGCCAGGCAACGGCGCACCCCCGCGATAGACCCGTAAACGGCTGTTCTCGATCATGCCCGTCAGTCTACCCGCAACCGGCCGCCCGGGAAAGCATAAATGAAGGCAGCACCCTTGACACAATGACCAAACTTATGAGATTTTGGACCAATCAACGCTTAATAGCGGTCGCGCCGAATCGGCATTGATGCGCTAGGTCATAGCAAGCACGAATTTAAGGAAGGATGGCAGCATATGAGCGAGACGGTCCGGTCACGCATACAGTTTCTGCTATTGAGCGTTTTACTGCTGAGTATAAGTCCGCTCCAAGCCTTTGCATATTACCACCCCGATGAGGGCCGGTGGATTAACAGGGATCCTATCGGGGAGCAGGGGTTTGTCAACGGCCTTTTACAGTCACCTGAAGGTGCGGTTGTATATCTCCAAGCTGTTGGCGGAAAGCACGCCGAGGAGAATCTCCAGCATCCTTATCGCTTCACGATGAACAAACCGCTTTCGGGTATCGATCCGTATGGGCTCGACTCGCGTTTCTGGGATTGGCTTCAGTGCATGTCTGATTGCATCGAGGATAACGATCCCGTCAACATGGCAGTAGCGAAAGCGCTCGTATTGGTCGCTGGATCTCCGATACCAAAGACCGTTGTGGCGGCCCTTGCCGAATCAATCGGCGATATGCAACTTGCACGGGCAATACGGCTTGAACTCCGCATGCCGGGGGCATCTCCTTATACGACGATACCTAGTTCATTGTCGGCAAGACTTCGCCTCGGTGGCCGAAGCACACTGAGAGCATTCGGGCGCTACGCGCAAGTGGCTATGGTCGCTTACGGTCTTGCGCAGGTTGCAGTAGAAGCCCACTGCACGGGGCACTGCTGTGGAAGTCGGCAGTATGATCCAAGTGTCGGCAACATTCTAGACCAACTTCGCAGCTACTTCGATGACGCGTCATCCGACGATCAAGGAACAGCGACTGGAGATTAATAATGCCCGGCAACGCTAAGCCTATCGCTCCTCTTTCCTTCCCTGTGGATTGGAAGCACCCGTCGCCGATTCAGCGCATTTCTAGAGGGTTGCCTCTCATCGGCTCTGACCGTCGCGTCTTTCTGTCACTCACGAAGCAGTTGGCATCAAGGGAAGAAAGCGTGTTACAGCTTTGGCCTAATGACACGAAATTTTGCCAGCTTCGTGATGACATCGCCGCGTGCTTGGCAAAGACGTTTGGATGGCCAAACAAGTTGTTTCACCCTGACGACCCATGTGCGATCCTATTCTGGAACCCGCGGTCTAATCTTGAGTTATCTGAGACGCTGGTCTGGCTGGCGGATCGCTACAAAGTTACTATGGATGTTTTCGAATGTCTTGACAAAATGAGCTTACGACAATTGCTCGAACGAATTCAACGGGCTGGAGTCTTCGAATGATGAATCCAGCCTCCCAAAAGAAAACCATGCAAACCATTGCCACACGCAGCCATAACACGCGGAGCATAAAACATTATTACCCAACAGATGGCTTAGCCATGGCGTGGATTCCGTTCAGTGGAGTGCGCATGTAAAGGTCAGAATGTCGATTTGCGGATGTTGCCCTTTCCCTGAACGCCTTCGGGTCGACGGAAGGCAAGAGCAATCTTCCACTACTCGGAGTATTCGTCCTCGGGCGCAACGTCCGTCACGCTTAACGGACGCCGTCTCGCCTTAGCGGGTCGTGGGTATGGCCCGAGAAACCAGGACCAAAGCGACATTCTGGAGGGCTCGGAGTGGTACGGTACAGCAGGTTGGGTTGGTTGCGAAACATTGGACTTCGTGGCTGCCAACGCATGGATGGGTGGTGATCAGATGTGGGGAACGGCTGGATTCTCAGCAACAGCAAAATGCGAGTAGAGGGAGTAATGATGCGTTGGCGGATAGTCATCATAGGAATTCTGGCACTTCTGTTCGCTGTCACTGTTTTTCTTCTAGTCCATCGTCGTCGTGAGCATATTGTTGCGATTGCCGCGCGCAGAAGCTGCCAAAATGATCGGTGGCTCATCCAGTCTGCGAAGGACCAATTGGCAGCAGAGCTTGACATGACAAATGGAACACAAATTACAAGCCAACAGTTGATGCCATACCTTCCTGCGGTGTGGAAAACTAACTGGGTGACACCTGGTAATTGCCCCGCGGGTGGTGCCTTCGCCCTAGGGCCGATCGGAGTTTATCCGAGTTGTTCCGTCCATGGAGAGATCGAGTAGGAAACCACATTGTACTAGCCTGCAATGGGAAAATACACCAGAGTTCAAAATATGCAAAACATTACAAACAACAGCCAATACGTACGGGGCATAATATATTATTGTGCAAGATGTTGCGTAATCCTTGCCATCTTTCCTGCCTGCTGTCTGTTCGAGTTGGCCGCCCTTGGCCAGCATGAACTCAGATCATCAGTTCATCAGGATCCGGAGCAACTCGCCTTGAACATCAAGTATGACAAACAGAAACAGGACGAGGATAACATTAGGATTCAGGAACTCACGGTGGAGGCTTTCAGGCAGGAAGCTCGCAAAATCCGCAGGAACCTGGAAGCATTGTCTTTCACTCCATCAAGCGAGATGACTCCTCGCTTAAAGCAATACGCGGCACATTTGAGCACCGAGCTTATCAAGGTGGCGCAGCATATCGAGGCCGTGAATCGGAACCTCGACATCCAGCGGAACTTGCTGGATACGGAAAAAGTGAACATCCAGATGGAGGAGGATCGGCGTCGACAGTGGGGACCTGCCAAACAACAAGAGCCTGCTGACTCATTATCTGGAAAGTGGGCTGATGATATGAGAGATAGCAATCAACAGCGCATGAACGGAATCGCCCAAGGAAGGGCGGATATTGATACGCAGAACGCGCGACTTGTCGCACTTGTATCTGGCGATCTCGCCCCTTACCCGGCAACGCAGGCGACTGAAAATGCATTGCCAAACACAAACGGAGCCCATGAAACGGCAGAACTGGACTTGTGCCAGATGCTGGAAAGCAAAGCAACCGCGAATGATTACGACATTGCCGAAATCAACCTTTTGGCTGCAAAAGGTCTTCCCGGTGCAGAGAACCTGGATATTGAAAAGACATTGAAGACGCTTGATCTCTGGGCCGCCTGGGTGAAACATGAAACGGATAGACATCTTCATGCATACAAGAACGCACCCGAGGAGTTCAACCATTCAGAGGGGTACTTTCGCATGCTTATGTTAGTCTGTACATTGCAAGAGGACTTTCGTGTTTGTTACAACAAAGACCCCGGAATGCGGGCTGGGCCAACTGAGATTGCACCCGATGATTTCACCTTTTTCGGGAACCCCATGGATCTTTTCGTGCATGGCGTGACGGAAGGCGAACACCAGGGAACGTGTGCATCGCTTCCTGTTCTCTACGTTGCAGTTGGCAGGCGCCTAGGGTATCCGCTAAAGCTCGTTGAGGGTAAGGGACACCTGTTCGTTAGGTGGGAAGACGACAAAGAGCGTTTCAACATCGAAGGCACAAGCCGAGGACTGAACTGTTTCCCTGATCAGGAATACATGGAGTGGCCCTGGCCAATATCAAAAGAGGAACTGGATACAGGAATGTATATGAAATCCCTCACTCCAAAGCGGGAAGTGGCGGCTTTTCTCGAGCTGCGGGCGCTATGCTTAATGCAGCACAAACGCCCAGCTCAGCATTTTACCTCGAAGGTTTATGCGGATAATCTACGGAAAAAAGAAGGTGTCGATCTTGACACCGTGAACAGACTTATGAGACGGTATGTGAGCCAGCACGCAACAGATGGTACTGTAGAATCGGCATGTACTGTAGAATCGGCATTAACGCACCAGATCATGACAAACACGAATTCGTGGAGGGCAGCAGGAAATGAGCGAGGCGGTCCGGTCAAGCATACAGTCTTTGCTACTGAGCGTTTTACTACTGAATAGCTGCGCCATCCAGGCAATCGCTTATTACCACCCCGATGAGGGCCGGTGGATTAACAGGGATCCTATCGGGGAGAAGGGTGGAGTGAATGTCTATGGGTTCGTGATAAACTCCCCAATGGACGGCGTCGATCCTATTGGCCAGCAGTCGCTAGATTATACCACAACAAAAAAGACTCTTGGTAATTGTGGAGGATTTGAATGGTATGTGAGCTTTCATATAGCGCCTAGGAATTCCAGATGGCCATGGTCATGGGGGCATGTTGTTCAACACATTCAAACAGAAGGTTTTGTAAAAGCGTGTGCGTATGGGAAGAAAGTTGACTTCGTGTTGCATACCTTTGATGAGGACTTTTTTGAACAATTCCGAATTGGGCCGGGCGACGACTCGTTCCGCTACGACTACTGGGGGCCACGGAATAACGATATGAATGGCTTCCCTGCTACATGGGGCAAAATGAGAGTGACCGGCTCGGCGGCATATTATTATCGCTTTTCCTATAACGATGAAGACTTGGATAGGGAAGGTTATGCGCATATTCCTCCAACACAAGCACCAGACTCACCAACAACGGTTCGCGAGATTTCAGTAGAATGGGATTGCTGCTGTGAAACCAACAAAACAGAGGTAACAGGATCGGGACCATGGGTATGGTAACGAACAATACCATAAGAACGTCTCTGGCTTTGTTCGTTCTGCAGGCTTGTTTCATTTTTAGTGGATGTTCGATCTACCGGAATATTCCGCGGACACCGGTAAGCTACGAAGCTCATGTTCTTATTACGCCGTTTTCGACTGGCATTGATGGCGTTATTGCGACAAATGTAATAGTTGCAAGCGACTCCTCCGCCAAATTATTCGCGATTGACTGGCGATTGACTAGCACTCATTCGCCATGCGCAACAACGGTTATTAGCCGCAGAACGCTGCAGTCATTCACAAAGAGCTTTCTTTGTCATGTCGAGGACATTGCCTATTTTCGAAAACCTCAGCCTGTCGTTATTTTCAATTGGAATGCAGAGCAAAAAACGTTGAACATTTCAACCGAGATCCTGAATACTTCAGCAGAACATTTCCACGTTGAACAAGAATTGTACTTGCCCGAGCTTTTAGGCACCCATCAAGCACTAGCCATAACGAGCAGAATTAGGGTGTCGGAATCAAACCGGGAAAATTAACGCACCAGGTCATTACAAACACGAATTCGTGGAGGGCAGCAGGAAATGAGCGAGGCGGTCCGGTCAAGCATACAGTCTTTGCTACTGAGCGTTTTTTTGCTGAGTAGCTGCACACTTCAGGCCTTTGCATATTACCATCCCGATGAGGGCCGGGGGATAAACAGGGATCCGATTGGGGAGCAGGGTGGGGTGAATTCCTACGTTTGGTGTGGAAACGACGGTGTCGAATGGGTGGACTCACTTGGGCTCAGAAAGTGCAAGGTTGATGAGTTCTCCCTAAAGGTAGGGAAATGGCTCTTCGTTAACTACTCCATCAAGTTCACATGTCGGTTGCCGGTGTCCTTCAAGGTTGAACTCAGCGATTGTGTTCGCGAAGAAGACTGCTTAATAGACCAGGATATTCGGGGCGAATTCTGGTACACGAACCCAACCACCAAGACGCGGGTGTATGAGTGGAACCACTCATCATGGGCGAAAGACTACTGGCAGGGCGATACCGAGTCTCCTCCTGCAGGTTTCTCTGATTGGTGGAATGGCCAGGATTGGCAGCACTCTGGCCTCAACGGCAAGTGGACGGAAGAATGGTGGGGGACGAGGCGCGTCGGCACCTTTGAAGACCTGCCGGGAGTTCGCCTGACGGGTGCTGCAGGAGGTAAGTTCGGCGGCAATATCGGGGGAAATTTCCCCCTGAGATACGGAGGATCTGGCGGCAAGGGTCATCAGGAATTTCGCACGAATATCAAAGACAAGGAAACTGGCGAGACCGTGAAAAGCCTTAACTGGGGTACTCTCATCGAGTACAAGGACTACAAGACCGGCAAACACTACTTTTACCTATGAGAAGACTGCGCCTCATCGCTTTATGTACCACTCTGTTACTGGTTTGTATGTCTGCTGGAGGCGTCCTGTGGAAGAGGAGAAATGTGGAGTTTCAGTTTCAGGGCAAGGTGCATCGCCTGTTCAGAGCTTCTCTGAGTTCAGATACTGCCCCGGAAACCCACGCGTGGATAGTTCCGGTAGGGGCCAATCCGACGTCAGATGCTCCTCTTACTGGTCTGTCGGTTATTCTGTCCGACTACAGGCGTCCGGGCGATGTGCCCTTGGGGCCAGTACTCCAGACAAATTGTTTTTACAACTTCCTCGTCAGGAGGGAGCGATGGCTCTTGAATAAGCGGTACTATCTGCTCAATGCAATTGAACAAGCCGGAAACGGCGAGGGCGCAGCTCGCGAGGACGCTCGCCCCCCAGAGGTGTAGACAATGCGCGATTGCCGGCTTGGGGCAAACCTGCATTCCGAGGAGCCTTGGCGTAGTTGGGTGGTAAGCCGTGCGGAACATGAGAATCGTCCATCGTTATCGTCGCCCGCTAACGTTCACCGGATACTGCGCCAGAACGACCAAGTTCTGCCAATAGTGGCTTTTGAAATTGACTCACTGCGGTAAAACCATTATCCATGAGTCCGTTGGGGGTTAACTGGAACACCGGAGGAAGAGGAGGCAAGGTTATGCGCGGATGGATGATGATGGCGGCAGTGGCTCTGATGGGGTCGACGGCTGTGCTACAGGCGACCAACACCTGGGAGACCGCGGTCTCGGCTGGGTTGAACATGACTTCTGGCAATAGCGATTCGACGGCCGCCAATGCCGGTGTCACGGCGGTGGGGACGCAGGGCAAGCACGAGACCCGCCTGCTGGCGGAGGGCAACTATGGCGAAAGCAAGACGGACGGCGACGAACAGACCACGGCCGACAATCTCAAAGGCGGGCTGGAATACAAGTACTCGCTGAACGGCAGTTTCCTCTACTCCAACAACAGCGCCTTTCGCGACACGGTGGCCGACCTCGATCTCCGCCTTATCCTGGGTGCCGGTGGCGGTTATCACCTCATCAAATCCGAGACCGCCACGCTCGATGTGGAACTCGGTGCCGCCTATATCCGTGAGGAACGGGCCGATGATACCGAGGACGACAGTATCGCCTTCCGGGCGGCAGCCGGGCATGACCAGGCTCTCAGCGAAACCGCCAAGCTCTGGGCGGCGGGTGAATATCTGCCGCAGACCGATGATTTCGGCATCTACCTGGTCAACAGCGAGGCCGGAGTCGAGGCCGTGCTGAACCCGCGCATCCAGCTCAATCTGCGCATGGTTCTGCAGCACCGGTATGACAGCGATGTGCCCGAAGGGCGCGAGAACAGCGACTTGGCGCTGATCAGTGCATTGGTCTATAAACACTAAAAAAAGGAGTCTACCATGCGTCTTATATTTCTAGGCCCCCCGGGGGCAGGCAAGGGGGGTGTGGTGCAGATTTCAACCGGCGACCTCTTGCGGGCCGCTGTCAAGGCGGGATCGCCGCTGGGGATCAAGGCCAAGGGCTATATGGACGCGGGGGAGCTGGTTCCCGACACGCTGGTCATCAACCTGCTGAAGGAGCGCATTGCCCAGCCAGACTGCGCCGGCGGTTTCATTCTCGACGGGTTCCCGCGGACAATCCCCCAGGCCGACGCGCTAGAGCAGGCCAGAGTGGTTATCGACAAGGTGATCAACTTCATGGTTACCGACGAATTGGTTATCCAGCGTCTTTCGGGGCGCCGGATTCACAGGGGCACCGGCAGGATCTACAACGTCAACCCCGGCGGGGTGCCGCAGCCACCGCCCGGCATGTCGCCGGACGAACTGCTGCAGCGCGACGACGACAAGGCCGAGGCGATCGCCAACCGGCTGGTTGTCTATCGTGAGCAGACCGAACCGCTGATTGCCTATTATCAGTCCAGGGGTATCCTGGCCGACATCGCGGCCGCGCGGGAATTGTCCGGGATCGTCGCCGCGGTGAAAGCCGCCATCCG
>JAIFLS010000063.1 GCA_020048935.1 bacterium
ACTCTCGGTGATGATCTTGCCGTCGTCGCCCATGTATTGGACGCGCTCCTTGATGATGGTGACTTCGACGCCGTTGACGGTGACTTTGCTGAGTTTTCCGTATTCGCCGGGCCACTCCTTGAACGTGATGTCCGGGGGCTCGGACTCGGGGTAATGGATATCGTCACCGGTGGGGGCGTCGGGACTCGGTGCGTCATCCGTTTCCGCATCGGTGTCGGTGATGTCGTCATCCTCGCCAGCTTCCTTCACGCGGACGGGATCGCCATCAAATTCCTTGTCGGCGAAGAGCGCGGTGACATTCCGGAAATCCATGATGGTGAAATAGAGCTTGTCGAAATCTTCATTGATGCGGGTGCCGCGTCCGATGATCTGCTTGAATTCGGTCATGGACCCGATGTTGGAGTCCAGCACGATGAGCTTGCAGGTCTGGGCGTCGACGCTGGTCATGAGTTTCGAGGTGGTCGCGATGACCGGGTAAAGCTCGGTGGGGCTGATGAAGGCATCGAGATAGCGTTTGCCCTCCTCGTTGTCCCCGGTGATCTGCATCACGTATCTGCTGTTCGCGGCGACGAGGTCGGCGTTGGCGTTGGCCAGTTCCTTGCGCATGCCTTCGGCGTGCTCGATATCGACACAGAAGACGATGGTCTTGGAGAATCGGCCGCTGCCCTTGAGAAATTCGGTGATCTTCTGCGCGACGAGTTGGCGGCGCTCCTCGACAACGAGGTGCTTGTCGAAATCGGTGCGGTTGTAGATGCGGTCCTCGACTTCATGGCCGTCCTTGTCCTTGAACCCCTTCGGCGGTCGCCAACCCTCGGCATCGATGTCGAGGGTCACCTTGATGACCTTGTAGGGGGCGAGGAAGCCGTCGTCGATGCCTTGCTTGAGGGAGTAGGTGTAGAGCGGGTCCCCGAAATACTCCGAGTTGGAGACTTCCTTGGTTTCCTTGGGGGTGGCCGTGAGTCCGATGTGGGTGGCGCTATTGAAGTATTCAAGGATTTCACGCCACTTGCTGTCCTCGCGGGCGCTGCCCCGGTGGCACTCGTCAACGATAACGAGATCGAAGAAGTCGGGGCTGAACTGCTTGTAGGCGTCGTTGTCGCTGTTCTTGTTGTCGGAAAGCCCCTGGTAAAGCGCGAGGTAGATGTTGTAGGCGGTGTCGATCTGCTTGTGTTTGATGATCGTCATCGCGTCCTTGAAGTGGCGGAAGTCGCCGCGGACGGTCTGGTCGACCAGGGCGGTGCGGTCCGCCAGGAAGAGGATGCGCTTTTTCAGGCCGCTCTTCCAAAGGCGGTAGATGATCTGGAAGGCGGTGTAGGTCTTCCCGGTGCCGGTCGCCATAACGAGGAGATGGCGGTTGTTGCCTTCGTCCTTGGCAATGGCTTCAATGGTGCGGTTGATGGCGATCTGCTGGTAGTAGCGCGGCGAGCGTCCTGTGCTGTCGGCGAAGTAGTCCTGGGACACAACAGGCTCGATAGCGGCGGTGATTCCCTTGTAGGCCTTGTATTTTTCCCAGAGCGTTTCCGGACTGGGAAAGGAGTCGAGAGCAAGGTCAGTTTCGACGGCCCCGGATGTCACCGTGCGGTCATGAAAGCGGAAGCCGTCGCCATTACTGCTAAAGGCAAACGGGATCTCCAGGGTCTCGGCATAGCCGATGGACTGCTGAATGCCGGCACCAACGGTGTGCTTGTTGTCTTTGGCCTCAAGGACGGCGATGGGGATATTCGGCTTGTAATAGAGTATGTAGTCAGCGCGTTTCTGCGCCCCGCGCGTGTGGAGTTTGCCCCGCACGGTGATTCGCCCGTCAGTAAAGCCGACTTCCTCGCGGATTTGGGTGTCGACATCCCAGCCTGCCTCCACGATGCTGGGCGTAATGAACTTTGTGCAGATATCGCGTTCGCTGAGGTCTTTCTTGTTGGAATTCATATCTGAACGAAAAGTAGGGAATAGGCTCCTGAAACACAAGACAAAACCAGAGGGGCAGTTAACGCCGGGCTGCAAGCTGGCGGGCGGTTTCGATAAGACCGAGCGAGGTTTGCCATTCCTGACGAAGAAACGCCTTGAAAGCCAAGATTCCGGGATGCGGCGGAAACAGCAGATCCGCTCGACCGATGATGACCACCGCATTCTGGTAAATCACAAGAACAGTTTTACGTGACACTTTTGGACTGGCGATTTTGATGGTTTTACCTTACGTTCCCTGTGCGGATTTCAATATGGGTAAAACGGCGGCAATATCAAAAGGGGGACGCTTTGGAACGACCGAATATTGTTTTCTTTTTTACGGATGACCAGCGTTTCAACACAATCCACGCGCTAGGCAACGAGGCGATCAAGACGCCTAACATTGACAAACTTGTGTCGCGCGGAACCACCTTCACCCATGCGCATATTCCCTGTGGCACATCCGGGGCAGTCTGCATGCCTAGCCGGGCCATGCTCCATACCGGCCGCAGTCTTTTTCATCTTGATCGCGAGGGACAGCAGATTCCGCCGGAACATACAACGCTCGGACAGGCTCTGGGGGCGAGTGGCTATCGGACATTCGGGACCGGTAAATGGCACAATGGTCGGCCCGCGTTTAACCGGAGTTTTGCGGACGGCGACGAAATCATGTTCAATGGCATGACGGACCATTGGAATGTCCCGGTCTACCACTATGATCCGACAGGGGCATACGACAAGAAGGTCCCCATGTGCCCGGATCCGATGAATAGTAAACGGGAAGTTTTCCGGGCGGCTGACCATATCAATGCCGGGATGCACTCCAGCGAAATGGTCTGTTCATCGGGCATCGACTTCATCAGGCAGCAGGACAACACCCAACCGTTTTTTGCCTATATTGCCTTTCTCGCCCCGCATGATCCTCGGGTGATGCCCGAGAAGTTCAAGAAAATGTATGATCCCAAAACGGTCGAACTGCCTCCGAATTTCATGGGCGGGCATCCGTTTGATAACGGAGCCCTGCATATCAGGGATGAGGAGCTTGCCGGCTTCCCCCGATCACCTGAGGAGACCCGTGAGCATATTGCCGATTACTACGCGATGATCACGCACCTTGATCATGAGCTTGGCCGGGTTGTCGACGCATTGAAGGAGAAGGGCATGCTGGACAATACCATCATCGTATTTGCCGGCGACAACGGCTTGGCGCTCGGGCAGCACGGCTTATTCGGCAAGCAAAGCTGCTATGAGCACAGCGTCCGGGTGCCACTCATTTTTGCCGGCCCCGGGATTCCTGAAGGCAGACAAACGGATGCATATGCTTATCTGTTTGATATCTTTCCCACGCTCTGCAGCCTAACGGGCACGGCAGTTCCTGCGAGTGTTGAAGGCAAAGACCTTGCCGCCTGCATGCGGAATGAAAACACAAAGAACCGTGACACGCTTTACTTTGCGTATGCGGACTGCCAGCGTGCCGTCAAGGACCGGCGCTATAAACTGATTGAGTATGCCGTCGATGGCAGAGAACGGCAGACGCAGCTTTTTGATCTCTTGAACGACCCATGGGAAACAGCCAACCTTGCCGGCAATCCCGATTATGCTGTGAAGCTCGCTGAACTGCGTCAGGAGTTGCTGCGCCTTCGCGATGAATGGGACGACATCAAGCACCCGCTGGGCGCGGCATTCTGGAGTCGGTATTAGAACCATGATCCGCCGTTTGTAGTTCAGGCTTCGGGGCGTGTTGATTTATTTGGATACACAACGGGAGGGACAGCGTCTCGCTGTCCGAACGCCCGTCTAACCACGCTGCTTTTCAAGAAAGGCTTCGCCATTCACCTTCCCCGGAGCCCCGGGTGGCTGGTGTTAAAAATGCGAATTCGATAAGAATCGGCTTGCCATTTGGCGGCGGAATCAAGGACAATGCTGGTGGAGTGAATAAGACAAACACAAAACCTGTCAAGCATCCGCACCACCAGACGGCCACCCGCCGGGAGCCGGTCTGCCAGGTCGTGCTGCATAACGACGATGTCAACAGCGTCGAGCATGTCGTGACGTGCCTGCAGACCGTGTTCGCCCACAACATGGAACTGGCTGCCAAGATCATGCTCGAGGCCCACAAGAACGGGCGATCGATCGCCGAGGTGGAGAACGAGACACCGGCAGTCGAGCACCGCGACCAGCTCCGCGCCTACGGCCTCTCCTCCACCGTCGAGCCGATCTAGAAAACGAAAACCACCGAGCGTGTCAACGGACGACCCGACCGGGCACCGGCGAAGAGAAAGACTGGGCGATGGGTCTCTATTCAACCCTGAGCTCAGAACCTTCGCGAAGAGTAACGGGCTTTTCAAAAAACACGACATCACCTTCGCGTCGGGCTGGAATTCGGCGGCGCCCGAGGGTAACGGTCAGGTCCCGATCAGCATTCGCTAATTTCAACGCCATGCTTTGAAGCGTCAGCGTGCCCTGCAAGACACGGAGCGATACCTTTTTCGGGCGAATCTCGACCTCACCCCACCCTGAACCGACTGACCAGAAACACTGGAAGCGCCCGCCCGTCATCTGGGCCGGGCGGAAACCAATATGTCCGCGCACCAGGTCGCATTCAAACCCGCTTAGCGCATTCAGCAGACCATAACTCGCCATCGAACGGGCATAATGACTCCCGCACTCGATCTCATTCCATGGGTTGCGCCGTTCGCCGTCATAACGGTCACGGATGCTCTCCACCACCGCCAACCCTTCCCGGACGAGCCCGTTCTGTATCAATTGAACGGCGGCGGCGTATTCGAAGCCGTGCATGGTCTCCTGGGCATAGGTGAGCGGAATCGCAGGCTTGCGCTTGCCGTCCGGCCAGGAACAAATCGCCATTCCGCCCTCATCGTTAATGGAATAGAGCCGGCAGGGATTATAGATATTGCGCATCGATTTGTGGAAGTTGTTCCGGAAAAGCGCCTTGAGTGCCTTGCGATTCCTTCCCGGCTCGAAAACTTCGCCCAACCCGTACAGCGTGGCATGATACTGCGCCAGGGTCTGATCAATGGCACACCCCTCGTCGATCTGGTACTTGATCTCCCCGTGCTCCGCATCCCAATAGGCATCCTCGGCCTCAAACGCCTTCAGGACACCACGGTCCTTGATGTCGACCTGCTGTTGGTAGTACTCGCCATTGAAGAGATTGGCTTCCAGCCACTGCTTGCCCTTGGCATAAAGCCCGGCAAACTCCCGGCTGGTGTCGGCCTCGCCCAGATGTTCCGCCATCTCCGCCGCGGCCTTGAGCGCCCCCAGATAGAATCCGCATAGCCAGGAACTCGGCCCATACAGCTCCATATCGAGGGTATGATGCTGACGGCCCCAGAGCACCCCGGTCTTTTCCGGATCCCAGCGGTGATTGTTGGTCGGCGCCCAGGCAAATTCGATCGACTTTTTCACGGAAGGCCAGATGGCGCGCAACCAGCTGGTGTCGCCTGATAGCTTCCAGTCCCGGTAAACCAGCATGACATTGCTGAACAATCCATCGGCACATGAGAAACCACCCGGATGCTTCAGGCCCAGGGGCAGCATGATGCGGAAGGGCATACCCCCATCCGCCTGCTGGTTGTACCGGTAGTCCACCTCGCGCATGGAGCGGGCCAGGGCAGGGAACAGGAAGGCATGGGCCTGGGCATAATTCCAAACATGCGTACAGCTCCCGGCACAGCACCCGCTGCTGGAACAACAGCCCTCAAACCCGTAGAGGGTTCCATCCTCGAGTCGCAGCACGGTGGGACTCTTGAGAATGGACATGTTGGCCGAGACCGCCTCCAGCACGACGGCGGGCAGGCTGGAGTTAAAGAGGGTTCGATGGAACAGATCCGTCGAGTCCCGCAACCGGGTCCACGCCTCCAGCGCATACGTGGCACTGGCGAGGGAATCTTTCCAAAGCGTGGCATAATAGTTGCGCCAACGGGGCGGTACGCCGGTCTCCTTGGCAAGTTTTTCCGTCTTCTCGCGATCCCAATAGTTCTCGCAAACCGGAAAGCTCCAGCTGATGACAAAACGCACCTTGCGGGTCTGGCCTGGCTTAAGGCGGAGATGGACTGCCAGAAGCCCGTGGTTATTTCGTCCGGCTTCCGGATATTGGCGATTCTTGAAGAGTCCCGGCGTCGTGAGGTCCCGCCAGTAGATCTCCAGGGAATCAAACCATGATCCGCGGTACCAGTACTCCTGATGACTGACCTTCGCCGCGTCGGTTGCCAGCGTCAGGTTGCCACAACGCGTATCGCCATCCTCGAGCCCTTCCGCCTGAAGCTGAACAGCACTGATCCCACCCGCCGTCCGAGCCGTGTGCGCCGACTTGACCGGGAGGGGAAAGCCGAGGGAGCCCGCCAAGGTGTAATCGAGAGACTGCGACGTGGTGTTGGTAACCGTGAACTCGAAGAACGCGGCCGGAATGCTGGAGTCCTTGTCGTTCAGGGGGATGAAGGGGTTGAAGGCCTGGAGCGCGACCGTCCCCGGAAACGCCTTATCCTTGAACGTCAGCGTGGCCAGAGGATAGCTCCCCTCGAAGGTGGTCTGGGCAAAGTGTGGCAGACCCGCCAGCGTCTCGCGGTCGGGCCCGAAGCCATATCCGTTATTACCGGAACGGGCCATCGACCCCAGATAGGGTGGCGGCAGATCACCCTGCAGGACGCGGGCATCCAGAAGCTTGCCGCGCGATTCCGCCCGGATCGCAAAATGTGAAAACCCGTTCATCCCTCCCTTGTTGGGACGATTGAAGATTTCCCAGTCAACCAGTCGCCCAGTACCCGATACCCCTACACACCCAGAACCGATCCCGCCCAGCGGGAAACTGATCTGACTTAACTTGGACTTATCATACGTAAAACGACTTTTCTTGTTCTCAGCTTGCATCCTTTAAAAACCTCCTCTTATGAAACATGACCGGTAAATACTAAAGAGAAACACTGTAATGATTGCCGAGCATCGCCGAGTGTAGCGCGGCTATGTCTTGTCGATGTGGTCGGCTTTGCCGGGCGGTCTCGCAGGTTTCTTCATCGCCAGCAACACCGAGAGCGTCCGGTACAATGCAGCGGCGTTGGGCGCGTTGATGATGTCTTGACGGTTGGCGGGCTCTTCCAGCGCCCTGGCGATGGAAGCAAGAATCTGGACATGGAGATCGGCTGTCGCCACGGGCGTTGCCAGGAAGAAGACATGGTGGACAAGCCCGCCATCCGGAGCATCCCAGTCGATGCCCTCCGCTGACCGGCCGTAAGCGAGGACGGGGTTCTTTAACCCCTCGATTCGCACATGCGGAATGGCTATGCCATCCCCGATCGCGGTGCCAAAATCCCGCTCGCGCGCCATCGCCCCATCCGTGATCTGGCGTTGCTGCACCTCGTCAAGCCGGGGAGCTGCTCTCTCGGCGAGCGTGTTGATTGCATCCGCCCGTGTCGTCGCCTTCAACTCGGCGACGATGGCATCCGGCAAAAGGAATTGCGCTGCTGACGTTGCTGTTCGCCGTGCCATGGATCTCGCCATCCAGGGACCCATAATTATCGACGAGAAGATGGCACCGAAAATAATCGCCACGAATACCTCGG
>JAIFLS010000057.1 GCA_020048935.1 bacterium
GTGTTGGATTGTTGGATGTTGGACGTTGAAATGAATTGAAGATTCAGGAGCTAGGCATGAGTAAGATAGCTATTGTATTTGCCGGGCAGGGCGCCCAGTTTGCGGGGATGGGGAAGGATCTGGCCGACGCGTTCCCGGTGTGTCGCGACCTGTTTGCGCAGGCGGACGAGGTGCTGGGTTACAGCCTTTCGAAACTCTGCTTCGAGGGACCGATCGAGGAATTGACGAAATCGAACCATTGCCAGCCGGCGATCTTCGTGACCAGTGTGGCCTGCTACCGTGCGCTACAGTCGCTGGTGCCGGGGCTGGATGTTGCCATGATGGCGGGATTGAGCCTGGGCGAGTGGTCCGCGTTGCACGCGGCCGGGGCCCTGTCGTTCGAGGATACGCTGCGGGTGCTACAGGCACGTGGCGCGGCGATGCAGGCGGCTTGCGAGGAGCGCGCAGGCGGGATGATCAGTGTTATCGGGCTGGCGGCGGAAGCGCTACAGCAGATTTGCGAGAAGACCGGTGTCGAGATGGCCAATCTGAATTCCGCGGACCAGACCGTGCTTTCCGGGCCGCGCGAGGGGATCGCGCAGGCGGAAGCGCTGGCAAAGGAGCTGGGGGCCAAGCGGGCGATCGTGCTGGGTGTTGCCGGTGCGTTCCATTCCTCGCTGATGGCGTCGGCCACGCCGAAACTGGAAGCGGTCCTGGCGAGCGTGCAGATCCGGCCGCTACAGGTCCCGGTGGTGGCGAACGTCACAGGCCGCCTGCACGGTGACCCGGCGGCGATCCGCCGCGCGATGCTGGCGCAGGTGACCGGTTCGGTCCATTGGTACGAAGGCATCGACGCCATGACGGCGGCCGGTGTGACGCGCTTTATCGAGTGCGGTCCGGGCAAAGTGCTGAGCGGACTGATCAAGCGTATTGCCGATGGCGCGCAACTTTGCAATGTGCAGGACAAGGCGACGCTCGAGGCAGCGGTTGCCGCCTGCGCGTCCAATTAGTGTAGGGTGTTTAGACGGGCGTACGGACAGCGAGACGCTGTCCCTCCCGATGTGTAAGCAGATTAATCGATATGGAGATGCAGTGATGGGTGAACTGACAGGGAAGACAGCGATTGTGACCGGGGCGGCGCGTGGTATTGGCCGGATCATTGCCGAGGAACTGGCCCGCAACGGCGCGAATGTGGCGTTGTGCGATCTGAAAGCCGAATGGCTGTCCGAAACGGCGGCGGCCGTCGAGGCGCTGGGGACGAAGGCGATCTGCCTGGCGGTCAACGTCAGCAGCGGCGACGATGTGAACAAGGCCGTCGATGAGGCGGTGGCTGCCTTTGGCGGTGTCGATATCCTGGTCAACAACGCGGGCATCACGAAGGACGGCCTGCTGATACGAATGACCGAGGAGGACTGGGACGCGGTCCTGGACGTGAATCTGAAGGGTACTTTCCTGTTCACCAAGGCGGTGGCGCGTCCGATGATGAAGAGCCGGCAGGGCGTGATCGTCAACATCGCCTCGATTATTGGCTTGATCGGGAATGCGGGCCAGTGTAATTATGCGGCTTCGAAGGCGGGGGTGATCGCGTTGACCAAATCGTCGGCGCGCGAACTGGCGGCTCGGAATATCCGGGTCAATGCCATTGCGCCCGGGTTTATCGAATCGAAGATGACGGAAATTCTGCCTGAGGAAGTCAAGCAGAAGATGCTGGACCAGATACCGATGAAACGGTTTGGCGGTCCGGCAGATGTGGCGAAGGCCGTTTTGTTCCTGGCAACCGATGCGTCCGCGTATATCACGGGGCAGGTATTGTCGGTGAACGGCGGGATGTTTATGTAACGGTGAACTTTCCCGGTAGGAAGGTTCGCAAGGAAAACGAAAGAGGAGAGAGACATGGCACTGGAAGATAAAGTCAAGGATATCATCGTGGAGCAGCTCGGTGTGAACGCGGATCAGGTAACGTCGAACGCCTCGTTCATCGAGGATCTGGGCGCGGACTCGCTGGATACCGTTGAGCTGGTCATGGCGTTCGAAGAGGAATTCGGCGCGGACATCCCGGATGAGGACGCCGAGAAGCTGACCACGGTCGGTGCGGTCGTCAAGTACATGAAGGAAAAAGGAATCGAGGCCTAGGCGTCTCGGTTCATGCGTTGCAAACCGGAGGGAATTTTTCCCTCCGGTTTTTCGGTTAAATGCGGTACGTTTCGAACAGGAGCAGGCGATGCAGAAGAGAAGAGTTGTCGTAACAGGAATCGGCGTGGTTTCCCCGATCGGGTCCACGCTGGAATCATTCCGCGAGGGTCTGCGTAGCGGCCGCTGCGGAATCCGGCGTATCCAGGGGTTTGACCCCGCGGCGTTCGACGCGCAGATTGCCGGCGAAGTCACCGATTTCGATATTGATGCGTTTATTCCCAAGAAGGAACAGCGCCGCATGGACCGGTTCTGCCATTTCGGACTGGCCGCGGCGAAAATGGCGATGGCTGACGCCGCGTTTGATCGCGACAAGGAAGATCCGACCCTGATGGGCTGCATTGTCGGCTCCGGGATCGGCGGACTGGGGACGCTCGAGGCGCAGCATGCCACGTTGTTGGAAAAAGGTCCCGGCCGCTGCTCGCCGTTCATGATTCCCCAGATGATCGTCAACATGGCGTCAGGGCTGATTGCGATTGATCACAATTTGAAGGGTCCGAATTTCTGCGTGGTGTCGGCCTGCGCGTCAGCGGCGCATTCGATGGGGGATGCGCTGTATGTGATTCAGCGCGGTGAGGCGGATGTGATGCTGCGTGTGTCACGCCCCTGGGTATCGCGGGCTTTGCCGCCATGAAGGCGCTGAGCACACGCAATGACGATCCGGCGACTGCCAGCCGCCCGTTCGACAAGGAACGCGACGGTTTCGTGATGGGCGAGGGCGCGGCCGTGCTGGTGATGGAGGAGTACGAGCATGCCAAGGCGCGCGGCGCGAATATCTACTGCGAGATCGCGGGCTTCGGACAGACCTGCGATGCCTACCACATGACCGCGCCGATGGAAACCGGCGAGGGCGCGACACGGGCCATGCTGATGGCGCTGAAGGCGGCCGGCCGTCGTGCGGACGAGGTCACCTACATCAATGCGCATGGCACGAGCACGCCGCTGAACGACAAGATCGAGACGCGGGCCATCAAGGGCGCGCTTGGCAGTCATGCCTCCACGGTGATGATCAGCTCGACGAAGTCGATGACCGGGCATCTGCTCGGGGCGGCGGCGGGTGTCGAGGCGGCGGCCTGCGCGCTGGCGATCAAGTACGGTTTCGTGCCGCCGACCATCAACCAGATCAATCCCGATCCGGATTGCGATCTGGATTATGTGGCGAACACGATGCGCGAGGCGGTGGTGGATGTGGTGCTGAACAATTCGCTTGGTTTCGGTGGCCACAACGCCTGTGTCTGCATGACGCGGGTGTAACCAGACCATACGCGCCAAGCGTGAGAGTTGATAAACGCCGCCTTCCGCACAAACGGATGGCGGCGTTTTTTTTCTGGTGGCCCAGTTGCGCCGCAACTGAGGCATGGCGGGGATGTGCGTGTGGTTACGCCAACCAACCGTGCGCTTACAACACGGAAGCCGCACTCGCGGCGCGAGTGGGCTACAGTTGGATTGGATGCGGCGGGTCGTTTAGGTGGGGCGCGCCCGCCGGGCGCGCCGTTGACCGTGGGGTGCCCATGGGAATTGTCCATGTGATATCCTTCAGGCTTTTTATGGACTGCAATATGGGCTGTCCACGGGCGCGGCGGGTGCGGCGCCCCCGCCCTACCTGAACATGCTGGATTTGCCGGAGACAACTTGAACACAAGCGCTAAAGGCGAACGACGGAGGGCGGGAAGGTGGAAGGGTGTCGCTGCCGTGGTGCTGATTGCCATGGGCGCACTTGCCGTCAGCCTGGCAACCGCACCCCTGATGCGCTCGATCGAGGAATCCACGGTAGATATCCGTATGCGCTGGCGGTTGCGGCTTCTGCCCGCCTCCCTGCGCAAAGACACGCGCGATCTCGTGCTGCTGGCGATCGACGAGAAGACCGAAGCGCAAGCCGGCCGTTTCGGGGCGGGGCGCTGGCTTTCGCGCCAGCCGTTTCTTGACCAGCTTCGTTTCCTGCAGACCTACTGCCGGCCGAGCGTGCTGGCCTACGACATCATCCTCAAGGAAATGGCCGGCGATGGCACGACGCCGGATGCCGTGCAGCAGTCCCTGACGTCCGCGATCGACGCCTTGAAAGACCTGATGACGGCCGGGGGCCGCGACGGGCTGCCATCCACCGTCCTCCAGTCACTCAGTGTGCTCGTCCTGCAGCAGGCCAACCGGATGCTGACCCACATGCTGGCCGACATTCAGGAAAACCAGGGTTTCCAAGTGTTGCTCGGCTGCAACCTGCGCGGCGGATGGGATGCCCCGCAAACGGTGCGCGTACCCTACTGGTCGGAAACCGATCCGGCGAGTCCGGGGCCGTTCGACTACATGACGTTCCTGGCGATACCGGATGCCGACATCCGTTTCCCTACCCCGGAGGCACGCGAGGCATACGGCTATGCGCCCAATGGAGGCCTGCCGACACGCGACTTCCTTGACTACTCCCTGCCGGGGGTGCTGAACATCCCGCGCGACGCCGATGGTGTCGTGCGCCGGGCGCCGCTGGTCATGGGGCTTGAGGACCGGGCAACCAACATGCCGCCGCGCCGCTGCTTTGTGCCTACCTTCGCCCTGCTATCCGTGCTCCTGCACCACGGGGTCGACCGGTTCCCGCTGGCACCCGGCACGCTGACGGTTGACTTCGGCAAGGCCATCACCATGCGCCTGCCTGATCGTACCATCCGGATCCCGATCGATGCGTTTGGCCAGATGCGCCTGAACTACCGCTGGAATTTTAATGATTTTGCCGCCTTGAGCTTCAGCGAGACCGCCCCCGCCTACGAGGAAACCACGCCGGAGGTACGGCTGGCGAAGGCGCGGCAGGTCGCGCCGCCGATCCGGGGGCGACTGGCCGTTGTCGGTGTCACCACCACCGGCGTGGATGTCGGGACGACGCCTGTGCATCCGAATATCCCGCTCGTGTACGTCCAGCTTACCGCCATCAATACCATCCTCAACCGGGCCTTCCTGCAAACGCCAACCCCCTGGCAGAAAGCCTTGCTGATGGCGATGTGTGTTATTACGTTCATGGCGCTGGCGCTGGCGGTGCGTACCGTGCGGGTCGCCGGGGCGCTGGTGCTCACGATGCTGGGCTACTGGATCGCTACGTATGGCGCCATTCATTATGATCTCGCCATCCTGCCGGTTGTGCCGCCGACCGTCTTCTTCCTGGGCGGCTCCTTTGGACTGCTGACCTTCCGCTACCTCACCGAATCGCGCGAACGCCGCAAGATCCGCGGCATGTTCTCGACCATGGTCTCCGACCGCGTGCTCGAATGGCTTGAGGACCATCCCGAGAGCTTCTCCCTCGCTGGCCATAACACCCCGGCCACGGTGATGTTCTCCGACATTGCCGATTTCACTACCCTTAGCGAGCACCTTGAGCCCGAGCGGCTGATCCGTCTGCTTAACCTGTATCTCACGCCGGTCACCGACGTGATCCTGGCCGATCGCGGCTATCTCGACAAATACGTCGGCGACAGCGTCATGGCCGTATGGGGTGCCCCTTACTACGATGACCAGCATGCCTTCCGGGCCTGCCGATCCGCGCTGGCGCAGCAGCACCTGCTGGATCGCCTGAACGATCGCATTGAAGCCGAGTTCGGTTTACGCCTGCGGGTGCGTATGGGCATCAACTCCGGCGATGTCACGGCCGGCAACATGGGTTCCGAGCGAAAATTCCAGTACACGGTTATTGGCGATGCCGTCAACCTTGCCTCGCGCCTCGAGCCGATCAATCGCGATATCGGCAGCCGGATACTGATCGGGGAGAGCACACAGGCGCAGATCGGGGATCGACTGGTCACCCGTCGGCTGGGGCCGTTCATCGTGTCCGGCCGCGAGCAGGGAGTCATGGTCTACGAACTGATCGGCGAGCCCGGCGAGGTCGCGCCGGAAACGATTGCGCGATGCCGAGCCTATGAGGCGGCGCTGGACGATTTCTGCCGTCGCGACTGGGGCGCTGCCGAATCGCGACTCGCCGCCATACTCGCGGCTGGCGACGATGGCCCCTCGCGCTGGCTGCTCGCCCGAGTGCAAGCCATGCGTGTCAGTCCGCCTCCACCAGAGTGGTGCGGCGAGTACTGGCGCACGGAAAAACATTGAGACAGTGAGTGGTGGTGCGCGCCGTAGGTTGTAGCCGCGATCGGTGATCGCGGACGCCGAGCCCAATGGTCTTCAGTCTTCGGTCTTCAGTCTTCAGTCTGGACCCCCTCCAAAACCCCTAATGGAAACCCTTAGGAAGAAATCTGTTGACTTTCCGGTTTCGCCTGTGCGATACTATAGCCAGAGTAAGAAAGAAGTTCAGGAGAGCGAGTCGTGAATCGGGGTTGGCGAGT
>JAIFLS010000147.1 GCA_020048935.1 bacterium
CCTTTTTTATGTGTTGCCGTTACAAGCCCGGACCGGGAATCCCCGTAACCGAAGTGAATCCCCGTGGCTATTCAATATAGCCCGTCCACTCAGGAACCAATCCCAAAGCAGACTACTGGGGTGTGGTTGTAACCAAACAGGGGGCTTAAGTCAATTACGATCACGCGCAGGATTGCGTTTAGGCTTTCGCCTGTAGGAAATTGTTGCTCACAAAAACGCTTCGGATTGCTTCCAGATATCCATATCCGTAAAGGTCATCCGGTTGCAGGTAACTCGTCTCGGTCCATTCGTTCCAACTGTTTATGGTTATCAGAGGCGGTTGGTTCGGGTGGGCATCGACATAGTCGCGTGCCGCATGCAACGCCTTTGCAATCTCGTCCGGGGTGTTCTTCTTGACAATACCGGGACGGAACGTTTCGAAGCGGGGGTTGTTGTCCCATCCGACCGACACATGAGGAAAATAGGGTACCGTGAATTCTGTATCCATGCGGGCCCATTCCTTGCGGACGTCGTCCATGATCTCGGCATAGTCACGGTCGATATTCGTGAAGTGGCAGAACTGGTAATTGGTAAGGCTATCGAAGCCAAGCCGCTCCGTCTCCTCGGCCAACGTGGTTCCCGCGCCGCCGTCCACACCACTCATATTACGGTGGCTAGCACCCCAGGAGGTGAGCTGTAGGTGGAGCCCCGCCAGACCCGCGTCCACAGCCTTTTGACGGAACCATGTGAAGGCGTCGACGGTCTGCTCAATACCCCCGAGACCAGTAACCAGATTCTTCAGTTCATAGATCTGGAAAACTGGGCAGTCGTCGATCCGGTAATAAGAGGGATGGGAAAAGTATTTTTTGATCAAACGCAAAGCGATACTCTCGAACTGGGTGCGATTTGCGGCTGCCTTCCAGATCCAGGTGTCGATGTTGAGATGAGCGAGTCGCCTGTCCCAGGTGTAATTCACATCATGGTTGGCCCACATGAGGTAGAACTTTACCCGGTCATTGTTGCGCGCCTTCAGGTACCCGTTGTTGAGGCACTGCTCAAGGAATGGCCGGTTGTCGTACCAGTACCAGTCGTAGATGAAGACGTTAACACCATGGTCAGCCGCGGCATCGATCTGCATTTCCATCACCCGTGGATCAGCCTCGTCGCAGTAGCCCCAGAGCGGTCGGCGTGGCCAGTTATGCCCAGGGAACTTGGCAGTCGCCTTGCGTACGGATTCCCATTCGCCGTTTCCTTCCGGCCAGAAAATGCGGGTGCGCGGTTCGGTGCCCGTATAGGCCGGCCAGATGTAGGCCGCAACATCATAGTCACTCATGCGTGGTGTTCTCCTTAAGCCAGCAGTGTTCTTGAGCCTACTTCAGGTTTGCCTGAGGTACGGTTCATGATGGGTGCAGAGTAGAGCGGCATATTGCGGTGGTCAAGCGGTAATTGGTGGATGTGAAGGCTTTGGGTATTCCCTTTACCGGATTGACTGGGACAGGGGATGGAGGCAGGTAGGATGAACTCAATGTAACCCTAGTCCCGCTGCGGGCACGTTGCGGAGGACGGTGAGAGCGTGGATTTTCCAAGGGGAATTGGCGTGGTGCCGGGAGAGGGAGTCGAACCCTCATGTCCTTGCGGACGGCAGATTTTGAGTCTGCTGCGTATGCCATTTCGCCACCCCGGCTTGAATGACGCGAAGAGTGTTACCACGGCGGCGCGCGCAATTCAATCCTCAAATTCGTCTTCTGCTTTCCGCAGGCACAAGTCACTTCTTCGGGGAGGGGCGATGAGCAGAGTGTGAGAATTGCTGGTAATTTTGTGCGGGTTTGTAATAATGCATCTTTCAGGGGAATCAGGGTGATGTGTTCAGAGAGGTGGCTATGGCTGGTGAAAAGACGCTGGTGGGGAGTATTCATCCGGATGTGCTGTCGTTCACGGCGGGGCAGGACGTGCTGCTGGACCGCGTGCTGGTGGAGGCCGACTGCATCGGCTCGGCGGCGCATGTGACGATGCTGGCGGCGTTGACGCCGCCGCTTTTCAGCGCGGATGAGCGCACCCGTGTGATTGCCGCGCTGGTGGATGTGATGCGTCGTGACCGGCGCGGGGAGTTCACGATCACCGAAGCGGACCAGGATGTACACCTGGCCGTGGAGCGGGCGTTGACTGCCTCCGTCGGCGAGCTGGGCAAGCGGGTGCATACCGCCCGCAGCCGCAACGACCAGGTGGCGCTGGATCTGCGGTTGTACGCGAAGACCGAGCTGCTGGCGATGATCGCGCAGGCGGCGGCGCTGGCCGGTGTCCTGCTGGACCTGGCTCGGCGGCATGAACGGGTGCCCATGGTCGGCCGCACGCACCTTCAGCCCGCCATGCCCAGCTCGGTCGGCGTCTGGGCTTCCGCCTATGCCGAAAGCCTGCTGGACGATATCGAGCTGCTGCAGGGGGCCTATGCGCAGAACGACCGCAGTCCGCTCGGATCGGCCGCCGGCTACGGCGTTCCGCTGGCGATCGACCGGGCCCTGACCGCGCGGCTGCTGGATTTCGAGCGTCCGATCCATAACGTGATGTATGCCTCCAACGCCCGCGGCAAATGCGAGAGCATCATCCTTAATGCCGCCTCGCAGGTGATGCTCTCGTCAGCGCGCCTAGCGGAGGATATGACGTTGTTCATGATGCCGGAATTCGGTTACTTCCGGTTGCCGTCGCAATACTGCACGGGCAGCAGTATCATGCCGCAGAAGCAGAATCCGGACGTCTTTGAACTGGTGCGGGCGCGCAGCGCGACGGTCCTCTCGTGCGCCTCGCGTATCACGGGTGTCCTGAAGGGGCTGGCGGGTGGCTACCAGCGTGACCTGCAGGAGACCAAGGCCCCGTTCATGGAGGGGATTCGGGTGACCCGCGAGACCCTGCGGGCGCTGACGCTGGTGATGGCCCATGTCGAGGTCGATGCGGCGGCGCTGGCGCGCGGGTTCTCCCCTGGCGTGTTCGCGACCGACCGGGCACTGGCGCTGGTGGCGGGCGGCATGCCTTTCCGCGATGCGTACGATGCGGTCAAGGCCGGCCTGGCCGACCTGGAGCAGCAGGATCCAACGCAGGCGATCGCGCTCAAGACGCACGAGGGGGCTCCGGCGGGGCTGGATCTGCCTTCGCTTGAAAGGCGAGCGGCGCAGGCAACTGCTTTTGGAGATGAGCGGGGGCGGCGCTGGGAGCGGGCGGTGGCCGACCTGCTTGCGATTCCGTATCCAAGGCTTGAAGTGTAGGCCGTGTCGGTGGTAGTATCACCCGGGATTTGAATGTTGGGCGTTGTTGCATGTAGCCCAGTTGCGCCGCAACTGAGGCTATGGGGTTGTGCTGACGATTGCGCATATTACCGTGGATATGCCAAACAACCGTTCGCTTGCAACGCGGAAGCCGCACTCGCGGCGCGAGTGGGCTACATGTTGAAGTTATTGTCTGTAACGAAGGGAGATTGATGATGCAAAGCGTAGCAGCAGGAACAGTATTCAGGCGCGTCATGTGTGTGTGCATGGCGATGCCGCTGGCGGCAGTGGCTCAGGCGGAGGCTGTCGTGGCGGGGAAGGCGGACGGGATCCCGTTCGAGACGGCCGTGGATTTCGCCATGGTTGGGGTCTACGGGCTGCTCGCGTTGCTGTCGATCCTGGCACTGGCGCTGATTATCTATTTTCTGGTAGTGCTGCGCAAGGGGCAGGTGGTGCCCGAACTGCTGCGCCGCGAACTCATGGAGAAGTTGCAGTCCGGCAATATGGAAGATGCCCGGCGCTTATGCAGCTTCCGCGGCGGGGCGCTGAGTTCAGTAATGCTCTCGGCCCTGGAGCATCTCAAGAGCATTCCCGATGCGGATGCGATGCTGCTGCGCGACGTGGTCGAGGCTGAGGGCGCCCGACAGGCGGAGTCCATCGAAGGCCAGCCGCAGTTGCTGATGGATATCGCCGTGGTGTCACCGATGATCGGGCTGCTGGGAACGGTATTGGGCATGATGATGGCGTTCAACGGGGTGGCGGACCAGGTCGCCATCGTGCGCCCGACCGCGCTGGTGGCGGGGGTCAACGATGCGATGCTCACGACCGCCATCGGGCTGGTGGTGGGCATCCCGGCCATGATGTTCTATGCCTATTTCCGCCGCCGGGCATCCCGGCTGGTCTCGATGCTTGAAGTCGCCTCCGGCGAACTGATGATGACGCTGCTGAGCAGGAGGCAGAAGACATGAATTTCCGCAGTCGATCCAAACCCGTCAGCATGGGCTTCCAACTGGCGCCGATGATTGACATCATGTTCCTGCTGCTGTGCTTCTTCATCGCCGCCCAGCTCTACGCCCAGTGGGAAACGGAAATCGATATCACGCTGCCAACGGCAAGCACCGGCGACCTGCCGGACCGGCTGCCTTCGGAGATCATCATCAACATCCGCAGCAACGGGGTTACCGTTGTCAATCAGCGAGAGCTTGGCGAGCAGGAACTCTCCGGGCTGCTCACACGGATTGTGGAGCTTTATCCTGGGCAGCCGGTACTGATCCGCGCCGATCTCAAGACGCCCTACGAGCACGTCATCCGGACGCTTGACATGTGCCGCCAGGTCGACATCTGGAATATCTCCTTCGCGACGACCGCGGCAGAGGAGCCGTAACATGGGGCGGGGCTGGATAACCGGGTTGGCGATGCTGGGCACGACCGTGGTGCTGGCGGTAGGTGCGGCGGCGCAGGCGGATGCCTACGCCGACCGCCTGCTCTTCGCCGACGGCCTTTACGCCCGCGGTATGCATGACCTGGCACTCAAGGAATACGCCGCGCTGCTGAAGGCGTTCCCTGCCGGGGGGTCCAACGACGCGGCAACGTTCCGTCTGGCCGAATGTCTGCGGTTAAAGGGCGACAACGAGGCGGCTGGCCGGTTCTATTCGCATGTCGTGGTCAACTTCCGCGGAAGCCCGTTCCGCCTGCGGGCCGCCTACCGGCGGGCACGCCTCTATGCCGATGTCGGCGATCACGAATCGGCCATCTCGCATTTCCAGGTCATCCTCGGCGAAACCCCGCCTCCCGACCTGGCGTCCGCCGCGCAGTTCTATCTCGGTGAATCGCTGCAGGCCAGCGGTGATACCGATGCTGCCGATGCTGCTTTCGCGGTGATCATTGAGAAACATCCGGATACCGAGTTCCATGTGTATTCCCTGATGAAACGGGCGGAGATCCGCCGCGACCGCTGGGCGGTGCTGTACCAGGCCGGCGATGCGGCGGCGGTCGCGGTCGGCGATCAGGCGATGGGCTTTTTCGATCAGGCGTTGAAGCTCGGCGGTTCCGACCGGATCGTGGCCGAGGCCCTGTTCCAGACGGCAGAGATCCATTTCCGGCGCAAGGCGTATGCGCAGAGCGCGGAAGCCTACCGGCAGTTGCTGACGCGTTTCCCGATGGACACGCGGGCGGCGCAGGCGCTGCTGCAGGCGGCCTGGTCAGCCGTCAATGCCGGGCTTTACGCCGAGGCACTGGAGGCGGTCGGCAAGGCGTTGGGCGATCCGTCGCGGGCGGACGCTCACGACGAATGGCTCTATATCAAGGCCAATTGCGAGCGGCAGTTGCTGCAGCACGACAAGGCCATCGCGACGTATCGCGAACTGCTCACGCGCTTCCCGACAAGCCGCTTTGCCGATGCGGTGCATTACGAGATGGCCGTCTCGCATTACAAGGCGGGCGAGTATGCGCGAGCCGTGGAGGAGGGCGAGCGGGTGCGCATGACGCCGGCCTTGCGGGCGGATGTCTGCTGGCTGCTGGCGGAATCGTATGCCGCGCTGGACCAGTCGGCGCAGGCCACGCAGTATTACCAGATCGTCGTGCGCGAGACCCCGGGGTCCGAGCGGGCGCGCGACGCGACGTACCGCCTGGCGCACCAGCTTCAGAAACAGTCTTCCTATCGCGAAGCCTCGCGCTTCTACCTGGAACTGGTGACGGCCTATCCCCAGGATCCGCTTGCCCCTCAGTCCCTTTTCGCTTCCGCGTTCTGTCTGGCGCAGTCCGGAGCCTACGAGGAGGCGGTACGCGACTGGCGACGCCTGGCGCAGGAGTATCCCGACCATGAGCTTAACGAGGACGCGGTCTACCAGAAGGCGATGGGCGAGGTGCGCCTGGGGCGCCGTTCGGATGCAGTCACGACGCTGTCCGAGCTGCGCCGGCGCTTCCCGAAGGGGCGGTTTGTCGCGGATGCCTCTTTCTGGGAAGGAATGTTGCTTTACGAGCAGGAAAAATACGCCGAGGCCGAGCAGGCGCTGCGGGCGGCATGCAAGGCGGCGACACGGGACGACCTGCGGCGCGAGTCGATGTTCCAGCTTGGCCTGGTATTGCAGAAGCGGGGGCAATCGGAGGAATCGGCCGCGCTGCTGCAGGAACTCGTCGCCTCGCCGCTTAGCGAGAAATTCCCGCCGGCGCTGCTGGAGTGGCTGGCATCCTATCATGGCGCGCAGAAAAAATATGATCGCATGGTCGAGGCGGCAGAGCTGCTGGCGCGGTCAGCGGAGCCTGCCTGGCAGCAGGCTGGGGCCTTGCTGGCAGGGCGCGGGCATCTGGCGTCCGGACGGACCGAGGCGGCCGAGGCGGCATTTCGCCGCGCACTGGAGACGGGGGCGCTGACGCATTACGCCGGTGAGGCGTCGTTGCAGCTTGGCGATCTTGCCCTGGCTCGCAAGGACGGTCCCGAGGCGCAGCGCTACTTCCAGCAGGCGTCGGATACGGCAGCCGGCGAGGCGGCGCTGGCCATCCGGGCTCGTGCATTCATGGGTCTCGGGCGGGTGGCGGTAATGACCGGTAGCAACGAGGATGCCTCGCGGCGATTCCTGAGCGTGGCGATCCTCTATGACGATGCCGAACTGGTGCCGGAGAGTCTATTCCTGGCAGCGCAGGCCTTTGACAAACTGGGGCGCGGAGGGGAGCGTGACAAGGTCGTGCGCGAGCTTGGCGAGCGTTACCCGGAGAGCGAATGGGTGGGGAAAGCGAGGGCGCAATGGCCAATGTAGAACGCCGGGATTGGTTACCTGAACCTGACGGGATCGATGGCGGGCACGTGCTCGCCGCCACCTTGGCCGCTGTCATTTCGATCATGGCGCACGGCTGCCTGGCCTTTATCGCCTCGCGTATTGATATGGATTTCTTCTCCCGCCTGGCGAATCAGGCGCCGCCGCGCGAGCATCCGGCCATGCAACTGGGAAGCGTTGATCTCTCGGATACGGTCCAGGCACGGGTGTTGACCGCCTTGCGTGAACTGGGTCAGGCGGCGGCACCCGATGTGACCAAGTCGGTTGACGATTTGCAGGTCGCGCCCGAAGTCGGTCTTACCGATCCGCCTGCGCTCACCGAGCTTGTCGAAACGCCGCTGGAGTTGGCGGGGGTGTCCGAGCCGGAGCTGGCTCCGCCGGGGGATGCCTGGATGCCCCGGCAGGAGATCCTCGCGGTCGAGACCGTGGCGGTAGGGGGCGAGATTGCCGGGCTTGAGCGTCGGCTGATTCCGGACATCGAGCGGGTTCCGACTGCTCCCGACATCGTGCTGCCGGCCAGCGCGGAGCAGGCTGGAACGGTCCCGCAGGGCGCGTTCCCGCTGAAGGCACCGCCCGCCTCCCGGTCTCTGCGTGAGGCGATCGGAGATCCGTCGCGTGCCGCCGTGACGGAACATGCGCCGGTGATTGCATCGGTTAAAGACGATCGCGAGCGGTTCGAGGAGACGCCGGAGGACATTACCGATATCGAACCGGTCGATCGCGTGCTGAGAGCGCGGGTGGATATTTTCACCGACCGTCGTGACCGCGATTATGCCTATTTCCGCCTGGTGATCGAGCGGGTCGGGGAAGAGGTGTTGCCGACGCTCCCGAAGGATATGCTGCTCGTGCAGGATTCCTCGGCTAGCATGGCCGAGCAACGCCTTTACTTCAGTCGCGAGGCCATGCGGCGAGCGTTGGCCGCTATCGGCCCGGCGGACCGCTTCAATGTCGCTGCCTTTGCCGACCGCACGGCTTTCTGTTTTCCTGACTGGGTGACGAAGACACCCGAAACCCTCGCGCAGGCCGAAGCCTTCATCAACGCGATGGTTTCCGCCGGTAATACCGACCTTTACGCCTCGATGCAGGACCTGCTGAAGGTGGAACGGCAGCCTGGACGCCCGGTGGTCGCCTTTGTCCTGACCGACGGCTTGGTGAACAAGGGCTTGATGGACAGCACGGAGATCATCGGCGCCTTCACGCGGCAGAACCTGGGGCAGGTCTCGATCTTCACGATGGGTGTCTCGGCACAGGCCAACCGCTACCTGATTGACTTGCTGAGCTACTGCAACGGCGGCACCTCCGAGGTGATCGAGTCCGGACGGTGGGATATCCCGGTGGCGGTTGAAGCGGTCATGAAGGGTATCCAGCGCCCGGTGCTTTCGGATCTGACCTTGCGGTTCGGTGCCGACTCCTCGGTGCAAGTCTATCCACGGCACCTTGGTAACCTTTACCTGGACCGTCCGCTGGTGCTGTACGGGCGCTACCCCCGTGCGGAACCGAAGCTGGTGTTCCAGGCGCTCGGGCAGGCGGGTCAGACCCGCTGCGACATGATCTTTGATCTGCCGCTGAACGCCGCCGCTGCGGGGATTACCAGCGGCGATGCCGCCATTCGTGAATCGTGGGCGCAGCAGAAGATCTACCACCTGCTGGGCGAGTATGCCCGCAGCCGCGACAACGAGATCCTGCGCGATCTCCGACAGACCGGGCGTGATTACGGGGTGACGGTCCCTTACCGGCGCGTGCTTGGCTTCTAGTGCCCATGCTGCGGCAACCGAAACGGTGGATAATGACAACAACAAAGGCCAGACGAAGATGCGGCAAGGAGGACAAGGCGCAGCGCCTCATGTCGGTACTGAAGGACAAGCGTACGCTGCTGATCGTGATGCAGGACTTTCCCGACCCGGACGCCATCGGGGCCGCAGCGGCCTTGCGCGAGCTGGCGCGCAGCTTGGGCGATGTAACCACGACGCTGGCCTGCGGCGGTTTTGTCAGTCGGGCCGAGAACCGGGCCCTGTTGAAATATCTCGGGCTGAATGTGCAGTCGATGACGAACACGCCGCCGCAGAATTTTGACTGTATCGCGCTGGTGGATACGCAGCCGGGGGCGGGAAACAACGCGCTTGATCCGCTGGTGGTTCCTGACATTGTGGTCGATCACCATCCGATCCGCCCGCTGACACGCAAAGCGGCTTTCTTCGATGTGCGCAAGCGCTATGGAGCCACCTCATCGATATTCCAGGAATACATGCAATGCGCGGGCGTCCCGATCCCGGTTCCGCTGGCGACCGCGCTGCTCTACGGCATCCGCTCGGATACGGCCGATTTCGGGCGCGAGGCCACGCAGGCGGATATCAATGCCTTCCTGGCTCTCTATCCCTCGTCGAACAAGCGGATGCTGGGGCGCATCGCCATGGCGCGCGTTCCGCGCGCCTACTTCAGGACGATTGCCGCCGCGCTCACGCGCGCGCAATCCGCCGGTGAGTGCGTGTTCACGAACCTGGGTAAGGTTGATAGTCCCGATATCGTCTCGGAAGTCGCCGATCTGCTGCTGCGCGACGAGGAAACCACCTGGGCGCTGGTGCTTGGTGTACACTGCGACGAACTGCTGATCTCCGTGCGCTCTTCAGACGTCAGCGCGGATGCGGGCAAGTTGATGCATCACCTTGTCGGCAAGCTGGGCAGTGGCGGTGGTCACACGGCCATGGCCGGTGGCCAGATCCCGGTGGATGAAAATGACACCGCGCTTGTCGACACGCTTGCCGATACCGTGATCCGTCGTTTCCTGAAGAAGCTCGGCGCGAGGCGCTCCGACCTGCACATGCTGCTCGAAGGGCGGGCAGCAACCGCCGCTGCCGCCGAGTAGTGGTTACAGCACACTTGTTTATAACTTGGCCATTTTGACTCAGTTTTCGGTGGACGACTACGGCGACGACTACGGATTACGATTCGATCTTACACACGCGTCAACCGTAGTCGTCGCCGTTGTCGTTTTCCGTTCTCACGTCCCCAAAAGTTACCAACCTGTTTTCGCCCGGCCCCCGGGTGGTCGGCTTGCCTGTAACTTCAATTCATTTCAACGCCCAACAACCAACATCGAACGCCCAATAATCCAAGGAAATGCTCCCCAACTTGGGTGTTGGTTGTTAGATGTTCGATTCGATTTTTCTCCAGTTACCCATTCGTTATTGGGGCGGGCCCTGATAATGGAGACAATATGGCGCTTTCAAGAGGGTGTTTTGGCGGCATGTTATTGCGTCAGTATGTCTCTGTATTGCGCCAGTAAGCGTGAAAACCATCCGGTTTACCGCATTCTGGGCGTTTGGCATGGGTGATGCTTGGTTTGTTGGCAGGATTCGGAAAGGAGTTTTGTTATGGATTTAAGCAAGATGACCCAGAAAGCGCAGGAGGCAATTCGTCAGTCACAGGTCGTGGCGGTGCGGTATGGTCACCAGGAAATTGACGGTGAACACGTGCTGTTCTGTCTGCTGGAGCAGGAAGGCGGATTGGTACCGCGGCTGATCGAGCGTGCGGGGGTTAGCCTGCCGACGCTCAAGGCTCGGCTGGAGCAGGAACTGTCGAAACGCCCACGCGTTTCCGGCGGTGGTGCCGAGGCGGGCAAGGTCTATGTCACGCAGCGCTTCAACACGCTACTGGTCAAGGCGGGCGACGAGGCCTCGGCGCTGAAGGACGAGTACATCAGCGTCGAGCATCTGCTGCTGGCGTTTATCGACGAAGGCCGCGGCACGGTGGCCGGCCGTGTGCTGGCTGAACTGGGTGTTACGCGCGACAGTCTGCTGGATGTGCTGCGCGATGTGCGTGGCAACCAGCGGGTGACGAGCGACAATCCCGAGGGTGCCTATGAGGCGTTGCAGAAATACGGTGTGGACCTCGTGGAGCTGTCGCGCAAGGGCAAACTCGATCCGGTGATCGGGCGCGACAGCGAGATCCGCAGTGTGATCCGGATCCTCTCGCGCAAAACCAAGAACAACCCCGTGCTGATCGGCGAGCCCGGCGTGGGCAAGACCGCGATTGTCGAGGGGCTGGCGCACCGCATCGTGCGCGGGGATGTGCCCGAGGGGCTGAAGGACAAGACGCTTTTCGCGCTCGACCTGACTTCGCTGATGGCCGGTGCGAAATACCGCGGCGAATTCGAGGAGCGGCTCAAGGCGGTCCTGGGCGAGATCAAGGCGTCCGAGGGGCGTGTGATCCTGTTCATCGACGAACTGCACACGATTGTGGGAGCCGGGCGTACGGAAGGATCGACCGATGCCGGCAACATGCTCAAGCCCATGCTGGCGCGCGGTGAGCTGCACTGCATCGGGGCGACGACGCTCGATGAGTACCGCAAGCATGTCGAGAAGGATGCGGCCCTGGAGCGGCGTTTCCAGCCGATTGTGGTGGATGCACCGACGGTCGAGGACACGGTCTCGATCCTGCGCGGGCTGAAGGAGCGTTTCGAGGTGCATCATGGCGTCCGTATCCAGGACGCCGCGCTGGTGGCGTCGGCGACGCTGTCGGACCGCTACATCAGCGACCGTTTCCTTCCGGACAAGGCGATCGACCTGATGGACGAGGCCTGTGCCTCGATCCGCACCGAGATCGACTCTCTGCCGGGCGCGCTGGACGAGATCAGTCGCAAGGTCATGCGTCTCGAGATCGAGGAGACGGCGCTGAAGAAGGAGAAGGACAAGGCCAGCGCCGAGCGGCTGGTGCTGCTGCGCAAGGAACTGGCCGACAGCCGTGCCGAGGCGGATGCCATGCGGGCGCAGTGGGAAAAGGAGAAGGCGGCCATCGAGTCCGTGCGCACGCTGCGCGGCACGCTGGAGAAGGCGCGCCAGGATGCCGATGAGGCCGAGCGGAAGTACGATCTCGAGAAAGTCGCGCAGTTGCGGCATGGCACGATCCCTAATCTGGAGAAGACCCTGTCCGAGCAGGAGGGATTGCTAAAGGGCCAGGGTGATGTCCCGGCCTTGCTGCGTGAGGAGGTCACCGAGGAGGAGATCGCCGAAGTGGTCTCGCGCTGGAGTGGCGTACCGCTGATGCGGCTGCTCGAGGGCGAGCGCCAGAAGCTGATGCACCTCGATGGAGTGCTGCACGAGCGGGTCATCGGCCAGGACGAGGCCGTGCAGGCCGTGGCCGATGCCGTGTTGCGGGCGCGGGCCGGGATCAAGAACCCAAACCGCCCGATCGGCTCGTTCCTGTTCCTGGGGCCCACGGGCGTCGGCAAGACCGAGCTGGCGCGGGCGCTGGCGGCGGCACTTTTCGATACGGAGGAGAACATGGTGCGGATCGACATGAGCGAGTACATGGAAAAGCATTCTGTCTCGCGTCTGGTCGGGGCACCTCCGGGTTATGTCGGCTACGAGGAAGGCGGGCAGCTTACCGAGGCGGTGCGGCGCAAGCCCTACAGCGTGGTGCTGCTCGATGAGATCGAGAAGGCGCATCCGGATGTGTTCAACATCCTGCTGCAGATCCTGGAGGATGGGCGACTGACCGACAACCAGGGGCGCACGGTGAACTTCAAGAACACGATCGTGATCATGACCAGCAACCTGGGCTCCACACTGCTGCTGGAGGGCATTGACCGCGATGGCGTGCTCAAGGAGGGGGTGCGCGAGGATGTGATGCAGTTGCTCAAGGGGCAGTTCCGGCCCGAATTCATGAACCGCATCGACGATGTGGTCCTGTTCAAGCCGCTGTTGCTCAGTGAAATCGAGAAGATCGTGGACCTGCTGGTGGCGGAACTGGCAAAGCGGATGGCGGGGCAGGATTTACAGCTCGTGGTTCAGCCCGAGGCGCTCCGCTTCATCGCCCGCGAGGGGTTTGACCCCGTGTATGGTGCACGGCCGCTGAAGCGGTTCATCCAGCAGCATCTGGAGACGCCGATTGCGCGGCGGATCGTTGCGGGCGAAGTTTTGCCAACTACGCCGGTCACGGTGTCGGTGCAAGCTGGTGCGCTGGCTTTTCTCTGAAAACCGGGTCGATGAAGACGGGCGGGTGGACGTAGATCGGGTCGATCAGACCGGGTGCAACGCCTTGGCGGTAGCGTTCGAGTGCCAGGCGTCCGATGTCGGCGGCGTCCGGCAAGCGGTCTCCGCGGATCAGAGTAGCCGACGGCGGGACGATCTGCTCCAGGGTGGGGCCGATGCGCGACCAGTCCGGCGTGGCGACCAGCAGTCCGGGCGTGTCCAGCAACGGCGAGGCCTCCGCGATCGCAATTACGCGCGGTTCGGGGCGGTTGCCGTTCTCTTCGGCGCGCGAGAACTCCAGTAGCCAGAGGCGCTCGCGACGGGCGTCGCCGATGACCATGACGGGGCGACCGCCGACGTCGCGGTTGATGCCGGCGGCGATGGCCTCGGCACTGCAGATGCCGATAACGGGAGTCTTTCCCGGCAAGGCCAGCGCCAGGATGGCGGCGGCGGATATCCGCAGTCCGGTGAAATTGCCGGGGCCGAGCCCGACGGCATAGAGCGAGATATCGGCGAGGGTGAGGTTGCCATCGGCGATGACGCTGCGGATATCGTCCAGCAGGCTGCCCGTCTCGCCCTTGGTGGCGGGACGGCGGCTGGCGGCGATGACACGGTCGCCGTCGAGCAGGGCGACGGAGACTTGCGCGGTGGAGGAATCGACGGCAAGGATGATGGTGCACATGCGAGGCAACATACGCGGGGACCGGATGGATGGCAAGGCGAATGTAGGACAGGCACCTTGTCAGTCCTGCCGGGCAAAAGGTGCATGGCATCTGTCTTATGCCCGGCATTCCGGCTGAAGGGCATGTTGATTTATTCCACGAGCGGCACGGGAGGGACGCCGTCCTCGGCGTCCGATGTGCATGAGAAGGTGAATGGCGAAGCCTTTCTTGAAAAGCAGCGTGGTTAGACGGGCGTTCGGACAGCGAGACGCTGTCCCTCCCGTTGTGTACCCATATTTTCCTGTACAAGCGTTGGCGATGAAATTAGATTGGAATCATGAAAAACAAAAATTTCGGTTTCACGCTCATGGAGTTGCTGGTGGTCATCGTGATTATCGGGATTCTTGCAACACTGCTGTTCCCGGTCTTCGGGCGGGTGCAGGAAAACGGACGGGAAGTAAAATGTGCCAGCAACCTGCGCCAGTTGCACACGGCCGCCATGTCTTTTGTCAATAGCAGCGGGGGACTGCTACCGCGTGCGGCGTCGGCGAAAGTCTGGAAGTATGACGAGGCGACTGGGCAATATGGTTTTTCCTGGCAAACCGGTTGGGTGGCGTCGCATCCGATGACCAATACCAGTATGAAGTCCTACTGGTGGAACGAGGGTGGATCGAACGGTACCTACTGTATCCAAGAAGGCACTTTATTCCCGTATCTGGGTGATGCCGGTGACGAGTCGGTCTATGTATGCCCGACCATGCTGCGCAGGGCTCGGGAAGTGTTCAGCGACGAGCGGAGCAACGTCACCCGCAGCTACGGAATGAACATGGATCTGAGTTATGTGGCGTATAGCGATATCGACGGGATTTCGCGCAAAATTCTGTTTGCCGATCAGGGGTTTGATCAGATGAGTGTTGGCGGCATTAATGCGCTCCAGTATCTTAGTAACACGGCTGATGCAACCAGAGACCCGGATCCAAGTGCCGGGGCAGAGTTAACTCAGCGTTTTTTCCGTGGTATTGACGGCAGCATCGACTTTAAACGGCAAAGCACGAGCCATGCGGACACCCGCGAATATCTCGGTGAGCTGCACGGCCGCAAGCCGGGCGCGAATACCGGAATGGCTAATGCGATCTTCGCGGATGGGCATGTCGAGAGGGTCGGCTACGTCAATACTACGAATGTTTGCAGTGGGAATTGGGAATACGGGACCGTGCCGCAGTGAAGTCGCGCTTCCCGTTCCGTCTGGGGACCACCTCCTACATCATTCCTGACGACATCCTGCCGAATATCCGCTATCTGGCTGGCAAGGTTGATGATGTCCAGTTGATCCTCTTCGAGTCCGACGAGCTCTCGAACCTGCCGCCTGCGCATGTGATCGCCGAACTGGCGGCGATCGGACGGGGTGAGAATCTGACCTATACGGTGCATTTCCCTCTGGATGTGTGGCTGGGGGCGGCGGATGAGCTGGAGCGTGTGCAATCGGTGGACAAGTGCCGCCGGATCATTGACCTCTGCCGGCGGCTGGACGTCCGGACCTATGCGCTGCATCTGGCCCCGGCGGATCCCGATGACAGGGGGGAACTGCCGGCGGCGAACATGACGGGCTGGCTGAAGTCCTGCGGAACGTCGCTGGCGGTGTTGTGTGCTGAATTGGAATCGTCTCGCCAGTTGTGCGTGGAGACGCTGGCCTACCGGTTTGATGTGGTGGACGAATTGCTGGAGACGCATGACCTCGGGGTTTGCCTGGACATCGGTCACCTGCTGCTTGGCGGGCGCGATGTCGAGGCGCATCTGGCAAAGTATGCCGGACGCCTGCACCTGATGCACATCCACGGGGTGCGCGAGGACCGCGACCATCAGTCGCTGCGCTACCTGGATCCGGATCTGCTGGCGGCGGCGGTGCGGCAGATGTCGGATACGGCTGTGCGGCCGCGCGTGATGACTGTGGAGGTCTTTTGCGAGGCGGACTTCAAGGAGTCGATGGAGGTGCTGGTTGATCACCAATCATAAGGTCTTGCTGGTAACGGGGGGCGGACGCAGCGGCAAGAGCCGCTATGCGCTGGCGCGGGCGTCGGCCTATGGCCGCAAGGGCTTCGTGGCGACGGCGGAAGCGTTCGACGACGAGATGCGGCTACGTATTGCCAAGCATCAGGCCGAACGCGGCGATACGTTCCGCACGGTCGAGTCACCCGTCGCCCTGGCGGAGGGCATCCGCTCGCTGGCTGGCCAGGTCGATGTCGTGGTGGTTGACTGCCTGACCGTCTGGCTCGGCAACCTGATGCACAAGCAGGCACCGATGATCGACGGGATTCACGATGCCCTCGCGCATTTGCTCGACCTGCTGGCCGATCCGCCACTGGATGTGATCCTGGTGACCAACGAAGTCGGGCTCGGTATCATTCCGGGCGATGCCATGACGCGTGAGTACCGGGATCTGGCCGGTATCATGAACCAGCGGGTGGCGGCGGTCGCCGCTGAAGTCGTGCTGGTGGTTTGCGGCCTGCCGCTGGTGCTGAAGCAAGGAGGGACTTGAAATGGCTCTGTTCATCAGTCTCTGGATCCGGCTGTTTTTCGTGTTTGC
>JAIFLS010000130.1 GCA_020048935.1 bacterium
CCCTGATCCGACTGGAGCGGCGCGCCGCCCCCGAGCGCTAACCGCTCGCCACGCCTATGCGCAGTGTGTCAATTCGCGCGTAACCAATTAACGGGTATTGGGGGTCACATCTCGCCATTCTTCATTGTAGGCAAATCACACTTTATCAACTGGTTACGACTGACGGATTCCGACGCGCCGACCGCAACTACAGAAATCAGCCTTTGGCACTCTCGCTCCCCAGATCCGGGGCCGCACTTCGCCATCAGCTCCTCGGCGACTGATGAAGCCTCCCCATGCTCGAATCCCATTCCGCCCCTTGTTCAAAACGCCTGCAACCTACCACCGAAAGCCGCCTGGCGCAAATGTTTTGCAACACAAAAATCCCTCAGGGGCAGGCCATTTATCGGTTGGGCGAACGTCAGCCGGTCTGCTGCTTGACGAGGCGGGCGTAGTAGCCGTTGCGTTCCATCAGTTCGGCGTGGGTGCCCTCCTCGGTGATGACCCCTCCTCGGTGATGACGCCGCCGGTGAGGATGCAGATGCGGTGGCAGCGCATGGCCATCGAGACGCGCTGCGAAACGACCACGGCAGTCTTGCCCAGCATCAGCCAATACAGCGTCTCCTGGATGCGCCGCTCGGTCTCGGCATCCAGCGCGGAGGTCACATCGTCGAGCAGAAGGACCTCCGGCTCGGTGAGCAGGGCGCGGGCGATGGAGATGCGCTGGCGCTGGCCGCCCGAGAGGGTCGTGCCGCGCTCGCCGACGAGCGACTCGTACTGGATCGGCAGGTCCATGATGAAGTCGTGGCACTCGGCCGCCTTGGCCGCGGCCATGATCATCGCGGGGGAGGCATCCGGATCGCCATAGGTGATATTGTCGCGCACGGTACCGGTGAAGATCTGCGCCTCCTGGGGGATCAGCGCCATGTGGCGGCGCAGGGAGTCGAAACTGAGCTTGGCCAGCGGGGTGCCATCCACGGAGATCTGCCCGGCCTGCGGGTCGTAGAGACGGCTGAGCAGGTGCAGCAGGGTGCTCTTGCCGCTGCCGCTCGGGCCCATGATGCAGAACCACTTTCCGACCGGGATGGTCAGGGAGACGCCGCGCAATGCCGCGTCCGTTTCTGCATTGTAGGCGAACCGCACGTTGCGCAAGGCGAGGCCGTCCTTCAGCGGAACGGGGAATTGAACCGCCCCCGGTTTCTCCTTGACCTCGATGGGTTCCTCCAGGATCTGCATCAGCCGCTGGGCCAGGACGAGCAGTGACGAGGTCGTGGGCGCAAGCTGGGTCAGACCGACGACCGGGGCGAACAGGGTCGCGGTCACACTGTAGGCGAACAGCATCTCGCCGAGCGTGAGGTCGCGTCCGATCACCATGCCCGAACCGGCCAGGAAAAGGCCCAGCGTGGCGGTCGAGGTGATGATCGCCCCGCACATGTTCAAGGCCGCGCCGTAGCGCTCGTGCGCGATCACGTCGCGGAACATGCTGTGCGAGAGCCGGCGGAAGACCAGGCGCTCGTGCGCCTCGCGCCCGTAGGCGAAGATGGCGCGCACGGCGTCGATCTTCTGGGCGGTGTAGCCGTACATGCATGAGTTGGTGTGGCGCGTCTCGCGATGGATCGGGATCATCCGCCGCTGGAAGAAGCGCACGAGCGAGACATAGGGAAGCAGGACCAGCGCGAACGCCAGCGTCATGCGGGCGTCGATCGTGAGCAGCAGCAGGATGCCGACCACCACCATGACGATCTGGTGGCCGGCCTGCGTGATGGTATCCACCAGTTGCTGGCGTATGGCGTCGACATCGGAGAGGATACGGGCCAGCAGCCGCCCCGGCGGGTGGCGCTCGTGGTAGGCCTTCGAGAGCGAGAGCACCTTGCGGTGCAGATCGTCGCGCAGGCTGCGGGCGCGCGGCCATGTTGAGGCCGATCAGGGTCGTGATATACACCAGGAACATGCCGAGCAGGGCAGAGCCTGCACCGGCCGGACGGGGCGAGGCGGAGACGATGCGGGAGCGTTCACTGACGCTGCCATGTTGCGGCTGCCGGGCTGGCAGCGGCCGGTTCTCGCGGGAATTGACCACGCTGCGGAGGGTTGGCGAGGGGGCGAGGGGGGGCTTTGAGGTCTGCACAACCAGGATACGGTCCACAACGATGCGCGAGTAGTAGGCCAGCAGGTAGCCGGAACAGGCGTTGATACTGAGCAGGAGAATGCAGATGATGACCGGTTTGCGGTGCGGCTTGAGGTAGTGGCGCAGGAACCGCACAACGGGTGGCCAAGCGGATCCGCCAGCCCAGCGGTCCTGGTCCAGTGGCGGGCGGTAGGGAATGTCATGGTGGTCGCGGCGCATCAGGCGGTCTCCTCGCTAAGCACGCCGTGACTAGCATGGCTTTCGTACAGGCGGCGGTAGCGGCCGTCCTTGATCTCCAGCAGCGCGTCATGGCTGCCGGCTTCCACGATGCGTCCGCCATCGAGCACCAGAATGGTGTCGGCATTCCGGATGGTGCTCAGGCGGTGGGCGACCACGAAGGCCGTGCGCCCGTGAAGGAAGCGCGCCAGCGCGGTCTGGATCTTCTTCTCGGATTCGCTGTCGAGCGAGCTGGTGGCCTCATCCATGATGAGCATCGGCGGATCGGCCAGGATGGCGCGCGCGATGCTGATCCGCTGCTTCTGGCCGGTCGAGAGCTCGACGCCGCGGGCACCGAGCAGCGTGTCGTAGCCATTGGGCATGGCCTCGATCTCGTCATGGATCTCGGCCAGCCGGGCGGCCTGCGTGACTTCCTCCGCCGTGGCGCCGGGCCGGGCGTAGCGGATATTGGCGGTGACCGTCGCGTTGAACAGCAGCGATTCCTGCAGCACGATGCCGAACTGCCGCCGCAGGGATTGCAGGTCGTATTCGCGGACATCGCGCCCGTCGATGCGGATGCTGCCGCGCTGCACGTCGTAGAAGCGCAGCAGCAGCGAAAGCACGGTTGTCTTGCCGCAGCCGGTCGGCCCCACAAGCGCGACCATGTGGCCGGCGGGCACATGCAAGTGGAAATTGCGTAGGATCGGCGCGTCGGGCTTGTAGTGGAAATGGACGTGCTGGAAGTCTACCGCGCCCTTCACGCGTCCGACCTTGGCTGCATCCGGGGCGCTGGTGATGGCGGGTGCCTCCTCGAGCATCTCGAAGAGCCGGTCGGCCGAGATCCCGACATTCTGGAACTGCTGCGCGATCATCGAGAACCGTACCGCTGGCCAGAGCAGTTGCATGGCATAGGCGGTGAAGGCGACCACATCGCCGTAGGTCGCCTCGCCTGTCAGGACCAGCCCGCAGCCGGAAAAGAAAATCAGCGCGTGGCTGAGCCCCTGCAGCAGGTTGGTGTTCATGTTGAAGGTGTTGTTGGCGTTCAGCGACTCCTCGAACAGGGCGGCCACCTGGTCCGACTGCTCCCTGAAGATGGCTTGCTCGCGCTCCTCCGCCCCGTAGGTCTTGACCGTCAGCGAGCCGGTCAGACGGTTGGTCAGCCCGCCTGCCAGGCGGTCCTGCGACTGGCGGAAGCGGCGGTTGGTAATACGGATACGGGCGACATTCAGGCGGTAGTTGAGGGCGAAGGCAGCCACCACGATCAGCAGCAGGATCGCCAGTCGCCAGTTGATCATGAACGTGATCACGACGGAAACCAGGGCGGTGATCAAATCCGAAAGGATCTGTACCGAGGAGGCGGTGACCATGTTCTGCACGGCGGCACTGTCCTCCATCAGGCGGCTGACCAGCTTGCCGGTACTGTTGGCGTGGAAGAATCCGAGCGAGAGTTTCAGGAAGTGGTCGTACACGGCGGCCCGGATGCGCAGCACGAATTTCTGGCCGACGGTGGCGATCCAGACGTGCTGGATGAGGCCGGAACCGGCGGATACGACCGGCACCAGCAGCAGCGCGATCCCGAGCGGCAGGAACAGGTCCGTGCGGCCGAGGGTCAGGACATGGTCGATGATCGCCCGCGTCAGCAGCGGCGGCAGCATCCCGATCGCCGACATCAGTCCGGTCAGCATCAGCAGGCCGACGAGGTGCCGCCGGAACGGCTTGATGAAGCGCCAGAGGGTCGCGTTTCGCTGGGCATTCATAGGCGCGTTCCGGGTTAGCTAGCGTATGCCGAACATCCAGAACCAGAAGGGCACGGTGGCCACGGTGACCAGCGCCTCGGCCGATGTTCCCGGCGGTACGGCAAGACCGTCGTCGTCGAATGTGCAGTAGGCCATCCGGTAGGTCTGCTGGTTATCCGACTGGATAACCGAGCGCAGTGCGCTGACCTTGCCGCGGAACCGTTGGCGCCCGATCCCCGTGTAGATGCTCAGCACGGCCTTGTAGGGAGCTCCCGGTGTCACCTGCGCGGCATGCCGCTCCGGGATGCGCAGTTTCAGGATCTGGCGGGCGCCGCCGAAGATCTCGTAGAGCACGTTCTGCGGGGTTACCAGTTCACCGGTGACGAACTCGTAGCGCACGGCCTGGCCGCTGATCGGAGCCAGGATGTGGCGGGTCTCCAGTTGAGCTTCCGCCTTGGCCACCGCGTTGCTCTGCATATCGAGCTCTCGCTGCAGGACCTCGATCTCCTTGAAGGCGAGGGTCGCAGGATCCTCTTCGCGCAGGCGGTCGCACTCGGAGCGGGCCAGGGCCAGCGAGGTCTTGCGCTCCTCCAGCGAGCGTCCCGAATCGAGTCCCTTGGCGTGCAGGTCCGCCGTCATTTTCATAACGGTCTCGGCGTGGGCCAGGCGGATTTCGGCCTGTGTGACGAGATGCCGTTGGCGCCGTTGCTGCTCCTCCATGGCGGCGGCGCGGCTGGCGATCTGCGCCTCGGTACGGCGGCCAGCCGCGGCGGCTTCGTCGCGGGCGGCGCGCTGGACGCGGTCATCCAGCCGCACGAGCATGTCGCCTTTCCGTACCGCCTGCCCCGATCCCGCCAGGATTTCCGCCACCGGGCCTGTCTCGGCTGGACGGACCTCGGCGTAGTCGTCGGTTGTGACATAGCCGGTGGCCGCGATGCGGACCGGCACCGGCAGTATGAACCCGGCCAGCAGCAGCGTGCCGACGATCCAGGCGGTCCGGCGGATCCATCGCCGCCGCCATCGCCGTTTTTCACGGGAACCCTCTGGCAGCGGTTCCCCGGTGGTGGTTCGGTAATCACTCATGACTGCTCCCCGGTCTTGGCTGTTTCACGATCTTGAGATAGTCCTTGGCCAGCAGGCGTATGCCGTCCTCATCGTCGGAGTAGCGTTTCATGCACAGATCGCAGGAAGCGCAGTCGCGCTCGTAGCAGTTGCGGTGCACCCGGGCCGGATACATCTTGCGGAAGGCCTCGTAGCAGTCGTCGCAGCAGAAGCAGTAGCGCTCCTGGGCCGCGCCGAAGGCGACGTGCGCCATGTGGAAGCCGTCGGCTTCCGGATTGGCCTCCTTCTGGCACCAGGCGCACAGCAGGCTCATGCGGTCCAGCACCTGGCGATGCCGGGCACCGAGTTCCTGCTGGTCCCAGAGGTACTCGATCCAGCTTACCGAGGAGGTCGGGATCTTGGCGCGCACGACATCCGTAGCAACGCTGGCCCTCGACCGGCGGCCCGTTGGTGATGTGTACCCGCACGGAGCCTTGCCGCGGCACCTCGAATGTGTGCCAGCCGCAGTGGTCGCAGATTGACGCGAACAGGTGCTGCCGCACATGGTGCCCGCAGTCGGGGCAGCGGCCCATCTTGATGGCGTGTATTCGCTGCAGGGAGTCCTCCGCCGCGCTGAGGATGACCTTCTCGGCCTTGCGCTGCAGCTTCTCCTCGTTGATCGGTCCCTGGGCGGACACAATCCGCATGTCGTGATCGTACTGTTCCTGCTCGTCGTCATCTCCTCGACATTTTCCGGGGCCTCGGGCTTATTCCGTTGCCTCCACCATTCCACAATCGTCATGATCTATACCGCCCTGAAACTCGTGTTCTTTGATGTCAAGCCGCTATCGTTACGCCGCCGCGCGCCGCTTGCAAGCCAAATATGACCCGGAACGAAAAAAAAACGTTTCTAAAGTGCCTCTTAAAATTGCGCGAACGGAACCGGCTCGACAGGATTCTCGTTCTCCAGGGGCGGGTAAGTCTTTCGGGCGGTGGGAGATCGGCTCACGACTACGGCAACGACTACGAATTACGATCCGCCAAATCTCTCCCATCGTCATCCGTAGTCGTCGCCGTAGTCGTCAACCGAAAATAGCCACCCTCCCTACCGGCGGCTTGGCTTGGTGGGCCGCTTGGCCGAGCCGAGCATGCGCACAAGCAGGATCTCCATCACCAGCTCGGGCGGCACCCGGCTCGAAACCATGCTCTCGTGGGCCAGTATGACCTGCTTCTGGCAGTGCTCCAGGCGCTTACGCGTGAAACCGGCCGCCTGCCGGGCCAGGATGGACGCTCGGAAAGGGTGCATGGAACGCGGGTCGTTCTCCATCTCCTGCGTGAAGACCTGCTCGATTTCGGGCGGCAGCGTGCCCCAGGCGTAGCTGTCCTTGCCGAAGGCGGTTTTCTTGACCATCCATTGCCGGTCAATCGCCTCGCGGTAGATCATCAGGTCGCGGACACGCTTTTCCAGGTTGATGATCAGGCCCATCAGGTTCTGGCGCTGGAAGACGAGCTGGCGCAAGATACGCAGTGATTTGGCCAGGTCGCGGTCCGCGAAGGCGTCTGCCAGGTCAAAGAAGGCGGCCTCGCGCGAGGCGGATACGAAATTGGCGATATCCTCCGCCTCGACCTTCCTGCGGTCGCCCAGCGCGGTCGCCAGCTTTTCCAGCTCGTTGAGGATCACCCGCGTGTCGAGCCCGACCTTCTGCTGGAAGGCGACCTTGGCAGCCGGTGCCAGTTGCAGCCCCTTGTCCGCGGCCAGCCGCTCCAGCCGTTCGACAACCGATGCCTGGTCGCGGTAATTGCGGTCGTCCGGCACCATGAACTCATGCAGCTCGCCGACAGACTTGCAGGTCTTGTAGAAGCTGCGGCGCTTGTCGACGGCGGGGGCGGTGATGATCAGGGTCACATCCTCGGGGAGCCCGGCCTTGATCTTGTCGGTCAGCCGGGTCAGCTCGTCCTGCACGGTCTGCGACTGCGAGGCTCGGTTATCGCCCAGGATGGTGGCGTTCTCGAGCCAGATGGTCTTCTGCTCGCTGAACAGCCCCAGGGAGTTAATGGCCGAAAGACAGCGGCGGATGACGTTGACCGCCGGCTCGACCTTGTCGACCGCGCCGTCGATTCGTTCAAGCTGCGCGGCGGCATCGCCGCCGGGCGGGGCGACCTGCCTGAGGATCGAGGTGACCTTCTCGGAGACGAGGTAGTCGTCGTCACCGGTAATGAGATATAGACGGGTTGAAGGCATGGGGGAGAGCATATCTGAATATCCAACACCCAACAAGAAATTACACGTTGAACAGGAAATGGCAGATATCGCCGTCCTCGATGATGTAGTCCTTGCCCTTGGTCAGCATCTTGCCGCGCTCCTTGGCGACATGCTCGGAACCGGCCTCGATGAAGTCGGTGTACTTGATGACCTCGACGCGGATAAAGCCGCGCTCGATGTCGCTATGGATCTTGCCGCCCGCCACCGGTGCCGGCGAGCCCTTGCGGATGGTCCAGGCCCGGCATTCGTCCTTGCCGGCGGTGTAGAAGGACATCAGTCCCAGCGCGTCGTAGGCCGCCGCGTTCACGCGGTCCAGCCCCGGCTGGCGGATGCCGATCGCCTCCATGTATTCCTGCCGTTCGGCCTCGTCGGCGATCGATCCCCGCGATTTCCTGTTCGATCTGGCACGAGAGCGCCAGCGGCCCGCCGCTGGCCACGGCGGCTTTCCCGAGGTCGGCTTCCGAGACATTGTGCAGCACCATCAGCGGGATCAGCGTCAGCAGGCCCAGGCTGCGGATGGATGCCAGCGCCGTCGGATCAAAGGTCAGCGACGTCAGTGGCTGGCCCGCCTCGAGCGCGGCCATGCAGGTCTTCAGCGTCTCCTGCTCGGTCTTCTGGTCGGCTCCCACGCCGGCACGGGCCTCCTTGGCCATGCGCACCAGGCGTTTCTCGACCAGTTCCATATCCGCGAAGAGCAGCTCCGTGCGCAGGTTTTCCTCGTCGCGCGCGGCGTCCACCGACCCTTCCGGATGATAGACCTGGTCTGAATCGAAAGCCCGCACGACCAGGCAGAGCAGATCGCAGCGGCGGGCGGCGTCGAGCCATCCGCGCGAATCCGCGCCGGTGACGGCGTCAGGACAGAGCACGAAGTGGTTTTCGGCGTAGACCTTGCGTTTCGGCTTGAAGAGATCCGTGAGCCGGTCGACCCGCTCATCCCGGATCGCGGCGATTCCCTCGACGGACTCGCCGGGCTTGCGTACCTCCGGCACCGTGCGTCCCGTCAAGAGTGTGAACAGGGTTTTGCGTCCCGCCTGTGGCAGGCCGATCAAGGCGATTTTCATAAGGCGGCTCCGTTATATGCACTGATTTGTTCTGGAATCCGGTTTGTAAAGCTGGACATTAATAGTGCAATCCGCCTAAAATGTAAACGGTATTGATCGATTTTGATTTAAAAGGAGTTGAGTTGATGCCGATCTACGAATTCAAAGCGAAGAATCATCGTCATAGCTGTCCGACCTGCCGGGACGGATTCGAGAGCCTGCTGAGCCATACCGAGCCGCCGCCCTCGAAATGCCCGGACTGTGGGGCCCGCGTCAAGAAGTGCATCTCCGCGCCGAATGTCGGCGCGTCGACCAGCGGTTTCGACGACCGTGCCAAGTCATCCGGCTTCCACAAGCTCAAGAAGACTGGCAAGGGTGAATACGAGAAGTTGTACTGATCAGGAAACGAGATACCCGGGGAAAAAGCATGGACAAGCAGATAACCGTACCCGAACGCATAACCATCAAGACCGGGAAGGGCGGGCTCCAATACCTCGACCTGCGCTGCAACGGTGCCGAAGCCCACGTCTACCTACATGGTGCCCATGTGCTGCACTATCAGCCCGCTGGGCAGGCCCCCGTGCTCTGGCACAGCAAGGAAAGCCTTTTCGAGGCGAACAAGCCAATCCGAGGCGGCATCCCCGTCTGCTGGCCCTGGTTCGGGGCGCATGCAACCGACACCACCCTTCCCTCGCATGGCTATTCGCGCTACTCGGAGTGGGTGCCCGTCGCTTCCAGCGCCTCCGCCACGGCAACGACCGTCACCCTGCGGTTCCCCGCTTCGCAGGGGCGCAGCGCCCTCGCCGAACTGACGGTCGTCCTGGGCTCGTCCCTGGAGGTCACGCTGGCGACGACGAACACCGGCTCCTCGGCCATGCCGCTCAGCGAAGCCTTGCATTCCTACTTCGCCGTCAGCGATATCCGGACCGTCTCGATCACCGGTCTCGACCAGGAACAATATGTCGACACGCTGCTGGCCGGGCGGCCGATCCTGACGCAGGAAGGTCCGGTCGCGTTCGAAGCGGAGACCGACCGCATCTATATCAACACAACGCGCGAATGCGTCATCGCCGACCCCGGCATGCATCGAAGCATCCGGATCGGCAAGAAGGGCAGCCTCTCAACCGTGGTCTGGAACCCTTGGATTGCCAAGGCCGCCCGCATGCCCGACTTCGGCGACAACGAGTATCCGGAGATGGTCTGCGTCGAGACCGCCAACTGCGGGCCGAACGCGCTCAGCCTGGCCCCGGGCCAGACGCATGCCATGACCACCCGCATCGACGTGGAAACGCCATGATGCGAGCGAACCGGAACGTGGAATAAAAACGAGTGGATTGGCGATTCCGGCGCTATTTTTTCTCCCGCAGCCAGCGTGAGAAGTGCGCGGGTTCGGGGGCCACGAAAGTCATGCGTTCTCCCGTATGCGGGTGCGGTATCGTCAGCGACCGCGCATGCAGGAACAGCATTTT
>JAIFLS010000043.1 GCA_020048935.1 bacterium
GGTTTATGTCTATCACGGCCCGTTCCAGGGGCGATCGTTCCAGATCGACACGGAGCCGAAGGACTTCACGATCAAACTGCACAAGCGGACAGTCGAACTGATGCAGCTCGGTTGTACCGGTGCCCAGTATGATCCGGGCTTGGTGCGCTTGTGTTTTGGCGGTCCCTATCCGGAGCCCACCTTCTATCATGGTCATGGTGAGGGGATCCTACCGCCCCGGGCGCAGGATGTTCCCCAGAAGACGTATCTCGCGTATGGGACCTCGATCACGCATGGGACGGATTTTGCAGGTGCGAACGCTTCCTATCCGGCGCATGTGGCCTGGCGGCTGGGATATCAACTGAGGAATTTCGGTGCCAGCGGTTGCTGCCTGTGCGAGCAGGCGATGGCCGATTATCTGGCGGAGCAGCCCTGTGACCTGGTGACACTGGAGCTGTCGGTGAATATGCTGGGTGCGTTTACAGCGGCCGAATTCAGGGAGCGTGCCGGCTATCTCGTGCAACGCATGGCCGACAGCGACCCCGCCCGGTCGGTAGTCTGCATCACGATTCTGCCGCACTGGCGCGATATCAGCGGCTTTGCCATTCCCGCGGATGCCAAATCCACCGCAGGGGAATATCGCCAGGTCCTGCGTGACATCGTAAAAAGTCTGGCGCGGCCCAACATCACGCTGATTGAAGGCCCTGACCTGTTGCCAGACATCGGAGGGCTCTCCTTTGATCTTCTTCACCCCAGCGCCCGTGGCATGATCCAGATTGGCGAGGAATTGACTCGGAGACTCGCAGGAAGCCAGAGGTAAGACCGCGAATTAAGAAAAGGATACGATGATGAAAATAACCATAACCGGAGCGATGCAGGCAGGCGCAGGGCTTTTCCCCCGCCGTTCAGGAGCCAAGGTTCAGATACTCTCACTCGTCGCGATCATGTTGGCACTGCTGCCTGCCGTATCCTATGCGGTCGATAAGACATGGACAGGCAGTGCAAATGCTAATTGGGATGGCAGTAGCAACTGGTTGCCCTCTGGTATGCCAACAACAAATGACACGGCGATTTTTGATGGTACGGGAATTAATTACACGAATATCAACTTGCGTGCTGCCCGAACCTTGTCAGCTTTGTCATTCACGACAGGGCAAACAAACGCGGTGACAATCAGAGGAACCGCAACAACCCACACACTCACCTTCACAAACGGTTCGGGTACCAAGATCAGCGTTGCTACAGGAGACCACAGACTCGTCGCCTTTACGAATACTTCAAGTGATAATTTCGTTTTATTTTACGCGGATGCAATCACCAATCACATTGCCACCGGAGCCAGTCTTGAAATCGCTGGCAGAATACCCAAAAGGCCTCAGACTGGCTCAGACGGAACTGGTGTTTTAAATTATTACACCAAAACGGGGGGGGGAACCCTGATTCTTTCCGGCAATAATGGATCCAGCAGTGCGTGGCAATTCAACGGGGGAAGCGGGTTCAAGGTGCAGGAGGGCGTCCTGCGTCTCGCACATTCGAACGCTTCGGGAAATTCAGGTAATAACTTCCTCGTATCCAGTGGCGCTGCGCTCGAGATCACGAATTGCTCGCCGTCGTCTGCCACTGGAACATGGACCCTCAATGGCACGGGCATCAGCAGTAACGGTGCACTTCGCAGCATCGGCGGAGCCAACGCGCTGAACTCTTCCGGAACAGGCACGGTTGCGCTAGCCAGCAGTTCAAGCATCGGGGTGGATACCGGTACCTTGACCGTTAGAAGGGTGATCTCGGGGGCCGCACCCCGAATGCTTACGAAGGTAGGGTCAGGTACGCTTGTCCTCTCCACGAACAATACCTATTCGGGCGGGACGACGGTCCGGGAAGGAACCTTGTCGTTCGGGGTTGACAATGCGCTTTCCGTATCCAACGCATTGACCCTCGCGGGCGGTACGCTCGCCATGGGCAGTTATAGCAACGCGTTCTCCACGCTGACGCTCGCTGGCGATGCCACCATCAACCTCGGAGACGGCACGGGGAGTCTTAGCTTCACCGACAGTTCGGCTCTCTCGTGGACCGGATCGTTGTCGCTGACGGGCACCCTGGGGGAGAAAACGCTGAGGTTTGGTCAGAACAACAGTGGTCTGCTTCCAGAGCAGAAATCGAAGATCACCTGGAGCGGAAAGCGCATCATGCTGGACAAGGACGGGTATGTTGCTATTACACGAGGTACCGTCGTGATCATCCAGTAGTCAGCCCGCGAAGGGTCTTCCGGGCCGGGCTAGCCAAGGCCAGACGGGTTGCCTCGCCTGCCTGAAAAGGAAAAACCCCGTCCAGCTTGCGCTGTGACGGGGTTTCCCGCAAGACCTGACCTGGCTGGATTTACTCTGCGGCCGGGTCTTCTGGTTCAGCCGCCGCAGCAGCTTCCTTCTTGAGCTTATGTGCCGCCGCGGCGGCCTTGTACTCCTCCGGGCTTACGAACCCATCCTTGTCGGTATCATTGGCGTTGAAGCTGGCATCTACATTCTTACCGGGTCTTGCGGCTGCATATTCCGCGCGGGAAATCTTGCCGTCCTTATCGGTGTCTGTCTTGCTGAAATAATCATTTTTCGCATTGAATTCCACCAGGCTCACGAACCCATCCTTGTCGGTGTCTTTGGCGGTGAAGCTGGCCGCGGTATCCGTGCCTTTCGGCGAAGCGTCCGCGAATTCCGCCGGGGAAAGCTTGCCGTCCTTGTCAACGTCCTTTCTGCTGAAGAACTCCGCCTTATACTCTTCCCTGGTCACGAACCCATCCTTGTCCGTGTCCATGGCGGCGAACCTGGCTTCGATGTTCTTCTTGCCAGGGAGAGAGGCTATATATTCCTTCACGGATACCTTGCCGTCCTTGTCGGTGTCGGTTCTGGTGAAAGTATCCGTCTTATTGGTGACTTCCTTGTTCTCGCCTTCGCCAGCCATCGCCATACCCGCCGCCAGCACCGTCATCGATGTGACTTTCTTCATCTTGTCTCCTTGTTGTTTTCCCCTTATAGGGGCTAATCTAATCGGACGGAAAATATATCCGTTAATGTACCGCTGGGCAACATTTTTATTGAGCAACCGACAGCTACCGACTGCTACCGACTGCTTCTATTTCTCACTCGTGGATCCGGCTTCTGAACCCGAACTCCGTCATTGATTTAGAAACAGCTTCGTCCCATAATCCGAGTCTAGGAAAAACAGAGGGAACCATTATGTTCTTCGGTAATAACGATGTGCTGCGCCGTTTACGCTATATTTTTGATTTCAGTGATTCAAAAATGATCCGTATTTTCGGTCGTGTCGAGTGCACCGTCACCCGCGCCGAGATCAGCGACTGGATGAAGAAGGATGATGATCCCGCATTTGTGCAATTCAACGATCGGCTGCTGACCGGAGTGCCGCCTTAATAACAATATCATCCTGCGAAAATTGAAGATCGCCCTGAATCTAAAGGCAGAGGATATACTGGGAGTCCTTGAGATGGACGGCGTGACCATCAGCAAGCACGAGCTTAGCGCCTTTTTCCGGAAGCCCGGCACGCCCCACTACCGCGTATGCCAGGATCAGCTTCTGCGCCGGTTTCTCGCCGGCCTGCAAAAGATCCGATTCTGGCAGGTGAGCTTTACGAACTGTCCCAGAAAAGAAAAGCCCGCCCGACCCAAGTGGTTACACTGGTACTGTCGGGAGTAACGATTGGCTCACCTCGTATGCCAAGGCGGCTGAAATCCTTGGCGTATCACGGGTGCGCGTATTCCAGCTTGCATCCCTGGTCACCAAGCTGCCGAAAGAGATTACAGATTATCTCGTTCAGAACAATGACAACACGGATATCAGGCGACATTTTACCGAGCAGCGACTCCGCCCAATGGCGGGATTGAGAATGGGAACCCAGCCTGCATGGCGCCTATGCACGGAATGCAGGCAGGGCTGGGTTTTGGGGATGGCGATTATCAGGCATGAACCGGCTGGTCACAGCCCCGGTCGTATGCCAGCAGCCTGACCGCACTGTCCCGCTTGACGAGCTCACGGTTCAACTCCCTGACGTACACATACCTGAGCAGGTAGGCATCGGGTGGAACCGCATCGCCATCCCCGAATCCCCACTTGGATTGGTATTCATCCCAGTATTTCATCTTGTTCCTGTTGTTGCTTCCTATAGACCGATCCAATCGGTAAAGTGGTAAGCATTAGGCCTTGGCAAGGATCCTGACGACGTGGTAGGTGGCTTTACGGGTATATTGCCCAATATAGTTGATCTAAACGTGATCATGTGTTGAGTTCCTTTCTATGGTTGTTGTGCAGGGGGAGTGGATAAGTGCATCGGTGAGAATTGATCTGGCCTTGTAAGGGATTTCCCGGCACGCCCACCAGCGTAGATGAATCCATTTTAGGGAGATAAGGATTGACGTGGAATATGGGGTTTGCCATCTTTTTCCGCGTGGAAAGGTTTGACAGCCTCAAAAATGAACTCCTATGCAAAAAGCAATTTCTTATCAGTCGACCAGGCGCTGGATCGCCTGGTCGAGAACCATCCCTGACTGGGAAAACGCCTTTGTGACCGGCAATGGCCGGCATGGCACGATGGTGACAGGCGGGCCTGGCGAGCAAACCATTATTTGCGTGCATGAGGAATTATTCCTCCGCCCCTGGGCCCGGAACACGGTCGCCGTGGCCAATATCGCCCATCTGCTGCCGGAAGTACGCCAACGGGTGGCGGCCGGGCAAGCCAAGGAAGCCTCCGGCCTGGCCTGCGCCGAAGCCCGGCGTCAACTCGATGCGATGGGCGCCAAGGAGATCTGGGGTGTCATTCCCCATCCGGCTTTTGATCTGAATATTGGTTGCGGCGAACCAGGGACGCCGGCCTCGTTCCGGCGCCAGCTTGACCTCGAAACCGGGGAACTCCTGACCCATTGGGATCGTGGCTCCACCCGGATCGAACAACGTGTGTTTTCCTCCCGGACCCACAACGCGAATGTCGTTCAACTCAAAGCGGTAGGCGGCGGAAAACTGGATGTGTCATTGAGCCTGGATGAAACACCGGGCCGGAGCGGATTATCGCACGACCTCAACCTGGATACGGCTTTCCAACAGGTGCGCAGCCACGCTTCCCCGGGCTGGCTCTTCTACCAGGCGCAGTACGGCAAGGATCCCGGCGGCTATTCCGGGACGGCCCGCGTTACCCTTCGAGGCGGACAAAGCCGGTGCGACGGAAACCGGCTCCACGTCCAGGCGAGCGACGAGATCCTGATCGTGTTGCGGATCACGCCCTTGAACGATGGCTCGGAGGCACAACAGGCCGAAGCCCGTACGCAAGCGCAGGAATCCTTGGCTAGCCTTCCGGATGATTACCCTTCACTCCTCGCCCCGCATGCCAGGGAGCACGGCGCGATGTTCCGCCGGGTGACGATGGACTGGGGTTGCGCCGCGCAATGGGCCAGCACCCCCACCGAGGAGATGCTCGCCTCGACCCATGCCAACGGCCTCAATCCGTTGTTCCTGGAGCAAATGCATGCGATGGGACGTTACCTGTTGATCTCGACGTGTGGCCGGTTTCCGCCGCCGTTGCAAGGGATCTGGGGCGGGGGCTGGAAGCCGGAGTGGGCCGGTGGTTTCGTGTTGGACAGCAATCTCAACCTCGCGATCCTCGGCGTGTCGGTTGGCGACTTGCCGGAATGTGCCGAATCCTATTTCGGATATGTCGAGCGGATCCTCCCGGGATGGCGGCTCAACGCCCACCATTACCTCGGTTGCCGCGGGTTCCTGGTGTCCCACTATAGCGATCCGGAGAATGGACGCCTCCATCACTTTTCCCCCAAACACATCTGGATGTATTGGCCTGCGGGAGCGGCGTGGAATATCCAACCTTTCCTCCACCATGCCTGGATTACCGGGGATGAGGGTTTCCTGCGCGAGCGGGTATTGCCACTTTACCGCGAGACGGCTGAATTCTACGAGGATTACCTCGAACTCGGGAGCGATGGCTACTACCACATATCCCCGGGCATTTCCCCGGAAAACCCGCCCCCGGGCAGCCCGACCCTGCTGGCCCGCGACTGCACGATGGATATCGCGGCCGCCCGCGAGGTTTTCGATGTCCTTGTGCAGATCGGACGGAAGCTCAAGCTCGACGACCGGGAGATAGCCAAGTGGCAGTCCTACCATGACCAGATGCTGCCCTACCGGATCAATGCGGATGGCGCCCTGGCCGAGTTCATTCCCCAGGAGCTGGGCGACAATTACAGTCATCGCCACAGCTCCCATCTCTATCCTGTATTCCCGGGGAACGAGTTCCTCAAACCCGGAACGGATCCCGCCTTGATCAACGCCGCCCAGGTTGCCCTGGATAAACGGTTTGCCTTCGACACCACCTCGGCCCATGGATTGGTGCATGTGGCGCTGATGGCCGTCCGCCTGCATGACTCCGCCAAAATGCTCACCTGCCTGGATCGCTTCGCACGCCGAAAGTATGTCTATACCGGCCTCGTCACCTCCCACGAACCGAACCACCAGATCTACAACCTCGACAGCGTGCTCAGCCTCCCGCGGTTGTTGATGGACATGGTGGTGCTGTCGGAGCCAGGCCGGCTGGAACTCCTGCCGGCGTGCCCGCCTTCGTTCCCGGCCGGACAGCTTGCCGGGTTACGCATTTGCGGCGGCCACAAGCTCGATATCACCTGGAACCAAGGGAATCTGGCCTCCGCCACCCTATACCCCGGTTCGGATGACACCCTTGATATCACCCTTGGACCAACCCGGAGAACGGTTAACCTCAAATCCGGAATTCCCTACCCGCTGCGTGGGTTCTTATAACTGCTCGTTGACTGCGGGACGTAGCGTACGGGATGCTGCAGAAGCTTGCCGCCGACAAACAAAGGCTTACACGGCTACTTCAACAGGAAACACTTTCCGCCGAAATCATGAGCCGGACATTCAAGAGCTTCAGCTAGATCGTCGAGAAGTCATCACCAGAAGAGATCAAGTAACGTTTATCCCAGGTGATTGAAGTGGTGGAGTGGCATTGGGACGCCGAAATGCCAGGCGTTGGACATTATCGCATTGGATACTTTGAACAACTCCATCTAGGTATACGAATGGAACCCCCGGAAAATCAGGGTGGTTACATTTGTTCTGTGAAGGGTATCGAATGGCTCCGCGACCGTATTAAGCACTGCACCAAAGGGCTTAAGGTAATGTGGGAAGTAATGCCCTTTTACACAAGGTGTTATGAAAGGCGGC
>JAIFLS010000087.1 GCA_020048935.1 bacterium
CCGAGCTGACCGGCGGGCGCGTGTTCCACGGGAAGAAGGATCTCGCGTCAGCGTTCAGGAATGCGAAAGGATACAACTGATGAGGCGTTTCTCGCGACTTGTCCGATGTTTTTCCGTGGCGTCGGCGGCCTGCGGTTTACTGTGCGGGAGCGGCTGCGGTGATAACCATGGCCGATTTTGGCGTTCCGGCGGAGCGGCTTCCGGCACGGGCGGTGTGCCGGACCGGGACCTTACGATTGTCTCCCTCTTTGTCGGCGGGGAGAAGATGGAGCTTCTCGGCAATCCGGCGTTCCTGGAGATCCTGGCGCGCAAGCATGGGCTGAAGCTGGATGCTGTCAAGGCGGGGAGCGTGGAGATGGTGCGCGGGCTTCCGTTGCACGGAAAGGATGCGCTCTGGCCTTCCAACGATATTGCGGTTGATTTCTTCAAGATGCACGGGGGGACAGCGAAGAAAAGCGACATCATCTTCAATAGCCCCATCGTGATCTACACCGGGTGGAAGATCACGGAGGCGTTGATCCGCCAAGGCCTTGTCGAGAAAAGGGACGAGGGGTACTACATCGTCAGGTTTCCCGAGCTGCTGCAGATGATCAAGGACGAGAAGCCATGGCAGGACATTGGACTGCCGTTCTACGGCAGCATCACGATTCGATGCACGGACCCGACCAGGAGCAACTCCGGGAACATGTTCGCGGGGCTGGTCGCCAACATGCTCAACGGGGGCAAGGTGGTCAACGAACACACCGTCGGGCCGCTGCTTCCTCAGTTGCGGCTGTTCTTTGACCGGCTTGGGATGATGGAGCACAGTTCGGGCGACATCTTCAGCAAGTTTATCTCCACCGGGATCAATAACTCGATTGTTGTGGGCTACGAGAATCAGTTGGTGGAGTTCGTTCTGGCCAATCCCAGGAACCGCAATGACATCCTCAATTCCGTGTGCATCCTGTACCCGCTGCCTACCGTGTGGAGCTCGCATCCTGTCATCGCCCTGACCGACAAGGGTGAACGGCTCATCGAAGCGCTGAACGACGGGGAGATCCAGGATCTGGCGTGGCGCATGCACGGGTTCCGGACCGGGCTGATGGGCGTCACCCAGGACCCGTCAGCGCTGGGTGTGCCGAACATGGCAAGTTCCATTGACTCGGTCATCCCGCTGCCCACGGCGGCGGCGATGGTCCGAATCGTGGAGACGCTCTCGCAGTCACAGTAGTGGGGATCAGGAAAAGCCATGAAGTTACAGGCGCATTCCCCGACTGCGAGTGCCTGACATCCTTCAGGCGGATTGCTGGGATTGTTTTTCCCGGTAGGATTCGACTTCCCAGTTCTCGATGAACTGGCGGGCTCGGTCATCGAGGTAGCGCACCCCGCCAAAGGCGGCGGCGAGCTGCCGGATGAGGGCACCGTCGAGCACGGCATCCCACGCCAGACCGGCGGCCTTGGCATCCTTGCCGACGGTATAGACGCCCGCCGGGCTGTTGATGATGCGCGGGGCGTAGCCATACTGCTTGCGATAGGCAGCGACACCTGCGGCACTCCAGTCGCCGCTGTAAGGGAACGCCTTGGCGTAGACCATGTGGTCAGGCGTCAGCGGTCCTTCCGCCACCGTGAGCAGGCTGCCTCCAGCCACGGCACCGACTTCCATTAATTGTTTCAACTGCTCGACCTTCGCGCTGCCAGGGGAGGGCGGCGGCATGTCAGGCAATGCGCAGGCAATACCCGCGGCCTGGTACTCGTCTTTGAGGGTGCCCATTACCTGTCGATAGGTTGATCGCACGGCCTCCGGGGTGTCGCCCGCGATGAAGATCCCGTGGTTCTGTAGAAGGATGATCGTGGGTTGCTTGCCGTGCTGGCGCTTATAGGCGTCTAGGCGGTCGCGCACATCGATCGAAAGCGTGAAGCCGGGATCAATATAGGGCACCCACAAGGCCTCCGGGAACAGCCGTGCCGCCGTGGCCTTGGCGTCCTGCGAGCAGGTCAGCCCGTTGACCAGCGAGGGGTGCGTGTGGATGACGAAGACAGCCTCGATCAGGTCGTGCAGCGGCGTCTCGACCGAGGGGCGCGCCTCGCTGCCGGGACGGCGCGAAGCCATCATCATATCCTTGACGACACTTTCACGTTCTGCCGTGTTCGTCGGCGGGGTGAAGGTGTAGAGTGCGGACAGTTTTTCGCGGTCGATCGCCACAAAGCGTTCCGGTGTCATATCAGCCAGCGAGGTGCCCGATGGCTTGATCCAGAGCGTATCCGCGTTCTTGGCCGAAGTGTTTCCGCCGCCGCCGAAGACATAATCAGTCTTGCCGAATTCGTGTGATAGCGAGGTGAGCGTGTTAAGTAGTGCCGGTGTATCCATAGTTTTCCTTTTCCGGTTGTGTTCAGAATTTCTTCTGGAAGCGGGCGTAGGCGTCGGCCCAGGCGTCGCCTTCCTGCGGCTCGAAGGTGCGGACGGGGAAGGAGCGGCTGACGATCCGGCGGCCTTCCGCCAGTGAGGCGATGTCGCCCGCCGCGAGCATCTGCATCAAGATGTTGCCGATAGCGGTGGCTTCCTCCGGTCCGGCGATCACGCGGCGCTGCAGGGCGTTGGCTGTCATCTGGTTGAGCACGGTGTCGCGCGAGCCGCCGCCGACGATATGCAGTGTGTCGCGCTTCTGGCCGGTCAACCCCTCGAGCAGATCCCACACGGCGCGGTAACGCAGGGCCAGGCTCTCGTAGATCACCCTGGCCATGCTGCCCTCGTCCGCCGGCGCTTTCTGGCGGGTCTGGCGGCAGAAGGCGTCGATCCGCTTGGGCATATCCCCGGGCGTGGCGAAGGATGCGTCGTCGGGATTGATCATCGCGCTGAACGGTTTGGCATCGCGGGCCATGGTCTCGATCTGCGCGAAGTTCAGGTCGCGCCCCTTGGCATTCCAGTTGCGGCGGCATTCCTGCAACAGCCACAGGCCGGTGATGTTCTTGAGCAGGCGGATGGTGTTGCACACACCGCCCTCGTTGGTGATGTTGGCGGCGGCCGCGGCCTTGGTCAGCAGCGGTGCGTCCAGTTCGGTGCCCAGCAGCGACCAGGTGCCGCTGCTGAGGTAGACCGGCTGCGCGGCCGTGGTTGGGACGGCGGCCACGGCGGAGGCGGTGTCGTGCGAACCGGGGGCGACAATCCTGATGTTGCCGAGCCCGAGTTCCTCGGCGGTTTCGGGGCGGATCGTGCCGAGCACGGAACCGGGGGCGACGAGATCCTTGAACAGGTGGCCGGGCAGTCCGGCTTTCTTGATCAGGTCGCGGGCCCAGTCGCGCTTGGCGGCATCGAGCAATTGGCTGGTGCTGGCGATGGTGTATTCATTGGCCATCACGCCGCTGAGCCAGTAGTGGATCAGGTCGGGGGTGAAAAGCAGGCGGTCGGCGGCCTCAAGGGCGGCCGACTTCGACGCCTTTTCGGCGCAGAGCTGGTATAGCGTGTTGAAGTACATCGACTGGATACCGGTGGTGCCGTAGATGCGCGAGGCGGCAACGCGGCGGTGCAACTGTTCCGGTACGCCGCTGGTGCGCTCGTCGCGATACATGTAGGGCAGCCCCAGCAGGCGCCCCTGCTTGTCCAGCAGCCCGTAGTCCACGCCCCAGGTGTCGACGCCGGCGCTGATGATCGCCTTCCCGAAGCGCGTGGCGCTCATGGCGAGGCCCTTCTTGATCTCGTCGAAAAGCCCGACGATACTCCAGTGCCAGCCATCCGGCAGGCGGGTGCCGCCGTTGGGAAAGCGGTGCACGGTTTCCAGTGAAAGCGTCTTAGGCCCCAAGGTCAATCGCCAGATACGTCTTTTGCTTTTTCATGCGCCATACTCCTGGTTTCGGAATTCTACCACGCCGGTTGATCCCATATATAAAGATGCGTGAGACTACGGCAATTGAACCGGGATTGCAAAACGAAATATCCACCCTGACCAAACCCGGGAATTCCGCTGCATCACCAGCTTGATTAACATCAAGACCCCATGTAGTATGCTCCCCTGATTCCTGGGGGGATAAGCATGTCAGAACAGATAATTGAACAAGCGTTGATCGCCAAACTGGTCGATCTGAAATATACCTATCGCCCGGATATCCGCGACCGCGACACGCTTGAACAGAATTTCCGGCAGAAATTCGAGGCCCTCAACAGGGTCCGGTTGACGGATGCCGAGTTCGCCCGGCTGCTGGAGGAGATCATCACCCCCGATGTCTTCACCGCCGCCCGTACCCTGCGCGAGCGTAACAGCTTCACCCGCGACGACGGTACCCCCCTCAACTATACCCTGGTCAACATCCGGGACTGGTGCAAGAACGCCTTCGAGGTTGTCAATCAGCTTCGGATCAACACGGACTACAGCCATCACCGCTATGATGTTATTCTGCTGATCAACGGTGTCCCGGTCTTGCAGGTTGAGCTGAAGACCCTGGGCGTCAATCCCCGCCGGGCCATGGAGCAGATTGTTGAATACAAAAATGATCCCGGCAACGGATACACCCGGACGCTGCTCTGCTTCATCCAGCTTTTCATCGTCAGCAACCGCAGTGACACCTGGTACTTTGCCAACAACAACAGCCGTCATTTCAGCTTTAACGCCGACGAGCGCTTCCTGCCCGTTTACCAGTTTGCGGCGGAAGACAACCGGAAGATCACCCACCTCGACAGCTTTGCCGAGAGTTTTCTGCCCAAATGCACGCTCGGCCAGATGGTCAGCCGCTACATGGTGCTCATTGCCAGCGAACAGAAGCTGATGATGATGCGGCCCTATCAGATCTACGCCGTCAAACACATCGTGGACTGCATTCACCAGAACTGCGGAAACGGCTACATCTGGCATACTACCGGGAGCGGTAAAACGCTCACCTCGTTCAAAGCCTCCACCCTGCTCAAGGACAATCCCGACATCGAGAAATGCCTCTTTGTGGTGGACCGCAAAGATCTTGACCGCCAGACCCGCGAGGAGTTCAACCGTTTCCAGGAAGGGTGCGTCGAGGAAAACACCAACACCGGCGCACTCGTCCGCCGCCTGCTCTCCGAGGACTACGCCGACAAGGTCATAGTCACCACCATTCAGAAGCTGGGGCTGGCGCTGGACGAGAACAGCAAGCGCAACAAACAGCGGAATAAGAACGACCAGCCCACATACAAGGAACAGCTCGAAGCCCTGCGGGACGAACGCATTGTCTTCATCTTCGACGAATGCCATCGCTCCCAGTTCGGCGACAACCATAAGGCGATCAAGGAGTTTTTCCCGAAAGCTCAGCTTTTCGGTTTCACCGGTACGCCGATCTTCGAGGAAAACGCTTCGTTGCAGAAGATCGAGGAGGCGCAGGCCTCCATGCGCACCACGGAAGACCTCTTCCAGAAGCAACTGCACGCCTACACCATCACGCACGCGATCGAGGATCAAAACGTCCTGCGCTTTCATGTGGACTACTATAAGCCCGAAGGCAGAACCTCGCCCAAGCCGGGCGAAGCTCTCGCCAAGAAAGCCGTCATTGAGGCAATCCTTGCGAAACACGATGCCGCCACTGGCGGACGCCGGTTCAACGCGCTCTTCGCCACCGCATCCATCAATGACGCCATCGAATACGCCGAGCTTTTTGCCGGGATGCAAAAGGAGAAGCTGGCCGCCGATCCCGACTTCAAGCCGCTGAACATCGCCTGCGTCTTTTCGCCGCCTGCCGAAGGCGATCCCGATGTGAAGCAGATCCAGGAAGACCTGCCGCGGGAAAAGGCGGACAACGAAATCGAGCCCGACAAGAAGAAGGCAGCCCTCAAGGCCATCATGGCCGACTACAACACCCGCTACGGCACCAACCACAGCCTCGGCGAGTTCGATCTCTACTATCAGGATGTGCAGAAGCGCATCAAAGACCAGCAGTGGCCCAACGCCGACTATCCGGCGGCGCAGAAGATCGACATCACCA
>JAIFLS010000033.1 GCA_020048935.1 bacterium
CGGTCAACCGTGGATACGTCATAGCTGATCAACATCATCATCCTGCCTTACCTCACTTCCAGATCAGCGGCGGATAGCCGTCGAGGTCGCCGCGTATATACCGCGCCAGCAGCAATGCCTGCAGATGGAAACACAACCCCAGCGGCACGCTCTCGTTCAAAAACGGATGCAGCATCTCTTCCTGCTTGCGCTTCTGGTACGCCACCAGCAGAGCCTTGCGCGTATCGTCCGTCATTTCCACCGCACCGGACTCGGTCTGCTTGAACCCGGCTGCCTGCACCTGTCGCAGATTCACCAGCGAAAGCGCCAGCCGGTCGGCAAAGAAGGGCCGGAATTCCTCCATCAGGTCCAGTGCCAGGCTCGGCCGTCCTGGCCGGTCGCGGTGCAGGAACCCGACCTGCGGATCAAGGCCCACGGCCTCCAGCGCACCGGTGCAGTCATGCGCCAGCAGCGTGTAGATGAACGAAAGCAGCGCATTCAAGTTGTCCATGGGCGGACGCCGGTTGCGGCCCCGGAAAAAGAAGTCTTCTTTCTGCACCGTGATCAGCCTGTCGAACACTCTGAAATACTGCCGACTGACGTCCCCTTCCCTGCCACGCACCGCATCCAGATCGGTCTCGTTCTCCAGCCCGCGCAGCAGCCCCCCGATCCGCGCGGCCGCCTCCGCCACCTCGTCCATTCCATCCTTGCCGCCATGATCCCGCCCGGCCCGCAGCAGCACCGTACGCGCATTGGCCGCCTTCCCCAGCAGCATGCAACGGGCCAGCGCGGCGCTCTCCGCCAGATCATCCGCCATCCGATACTGGCGGCGGCGCAGATGTACATTCCCGCTGACGGCACCCTCCACCCTCGCCAGAAAACGCCCGTTCTCGCTCAGGAAGCTAATCTGCACCGCATTCTCAGCGCAATGGTGCATCAGGAACGGACTGCACATGACGTTGCCGAAACACACAATACCGCCAAGCGTATGCACCGGCACGCGCAGGCGCACTTCGTGTTCCACACTGACCACCACCGATTCGCCCTCCTTCTTCAGATAGGCGGCCTGGGTGGTCACGAAAAGGGTATTCAGGTATTTTTTCATGGTTCCGACTCAAACGTATGCGCAACCGCGTCTTGCAGGTAGCGCCGGGCGGATTTCCGTCCATTGGTTGTTTCCGGCATACAGACCGACATCAGCGAGCAGCTCTGGCACTTCGTTTCGTAAACAGCGGGAGGCGTCAGTCCCGAATCCACGAGGGCATGCAGCCGTTGCGCAGTGCATGCCGTCAATTCCCGCAACCGCTCGTCCAGGGGCACATCCTTGCGGCGGCGGGTCGTGCCATAGAAGAGAGCCGCTTCCGGGATGGAGCATGCCAGCATTTCCTCCAGACACATCGCCTGGGCGCAAAGCTGCACCTCGTCGCAGCGGTCGGGCTTCGGTTTACCGCGTTTATACTCCACCGGGAAGGCCCGCCAGCGACCGCTGCGCCCCTCAAGCGCAATCCCGGCATCATCACGCTGGAACTCCACCACATCCGCCACCCCGATCAGCCCAAGCGCCAGCGAGCGCAGCCGCAGCCCGCGCACGATCCGCACATCCCCCCGCGACTCCGCCGCCGCCTCATGCACCCGCTCATGCAGGATACGCCCCTCGGCGGTAAAGCGGTTCTCGGTCCAGATCTGCTCCACATGGATCAGCGCACACTGCCGCTCGCAGAAGCTCAGGTGCTGCAAGGCGGAAATCGGCAGCAGTTCGTATTCAGAATACATAGGCACCTTTCTCCGTCACGTAACGAAGTGGAGTCAGTTTTTTGCCCCACCCCATGCGCAACAAGCACGAAGTTTCTCGGCAAGGACTGTCTCAATCCGGTTAAAATCCTGGAAATACACCGACACCAGCTTTTTACCGGTCTCCTGATACAGCTTTTGCTTCTTGAGCATGCCGATTTTATAATCCGCCGTGTCCATGCCCCAGTACTCGATGTAGACATCGTATTCCGGCAAATAGAAGTCCGGACGGATCGCGTATCCATCAACAATCCGGAAGCGTTCGTCGTAGCGGTAGGCAACCCCCTTGCCGGCCAGCCACTCGGCAATCCGCCGCTCCCCCTTCGATTGCACCAGGGTGCCATCTTTCGCGCGGATGGTCTTGTTCAGTTCAACCTTCATGTCGAAATTGCGCCTCTCCAGATACACCTCGTCGAAGCACCGGTCGCAGAAAACGCGCTGGAAAGCCTTTCGCGAGCGCGCAAACTCATCCGCACTGACGGTCACGCCGCACCGGCGGCAGTGCTGCACTTGGCTGGCGGCCGCGATTTCGACCGCCTTCTTGATCGTCATGCCAGCCGTATACACACTGCGCTTCACGTAATCCTTTTCCGCCGGATTGCGGTAAAGATCGCGCAGATCCGGCAGCGCCTTCTCGGCGGCGGCACCGAATGCGCTCAGCGCCTTGGCCGCATACTGGCGGGTCTGCGGATGCGTATCCGCCAGCAGCGGCTGCAGCACCGCCACGGCCTCGTCCGGCGGCACCAGTCCGGCCAGCTTGCCGATGCCCGCCGCCGCCAGGCGGCGCAGCCGGGCGGAACTCGAACTGCACAATTGCGCCAGTTCCGGCAGCGCCGCGCCATCCGCGCCCTCGCCCAGTGCCATAATGCGCGCCACCAGTTTCAGTTCCGTATTGCGGTCCATTCCGCGTTTCCTTTCTTTCCGCAAAGCCATCTTGCGTGGCGTCCCGGGGGACTTACTGCGGACGCGATTCGTGGCCATGCAAACCGCTGCCGCGTTTTCTCCAGCTTCTCCACGTTTCCCGTCCGGCGCAAGTCCCCCGGACGCCGCAAAGGATGCCCGAGCCAGCCCCCTCTCCCCCCGCCACCGGAACCGGCGGCGGGGCAAGACAAAGGCCGCTCACAGCATCTCGATCAGTTCCACCCCGGCAGGCGGCTTCCCGACCGTGACGGTGTAGTCGGAGAAGGCTCGTGGGGGCGCATCACCAAGCCCGTCGTTCTTCTGCACCTTCACCAGATCGAACAGCTTCTGCGCTGAGGCATTGCCGAGTTCGCTTTCATGCTTGAACACAATCAGCTTGCGGGGTGCCATCTCGCCACGAGCGGCAGACCGATCATGATCAAACATATTGGTCAGCGCATCCCAGAACAATTTCAGATCGTCTTCAGAAAAGCCGGTCTGCTTCGCCAACGGCGCGGAGATGAAGCCATGCATCTCATAGAGCCCGTAGGGGATGGTGAACTTGCGCCCCATTGTGCGATTGTCACCACCCTGCTTATCGGCCTCCGCCTGCGTTGCCACAGCCATTCGCGTGATCGTATGCTCACCGCTGAAAATACGATCAATGCTTCGGGCAAAGCCAAACTGAACGGGGCCACGAACCTGGCCACAATTGAATTCCTTCAGCGACATAACCGCGCCAAAGGTGCGAATATCGAAAAAGTTTTTGCACATCCAGTCTTTAGCCTGCTCAATAGTCGTCTTGTTCTCTTTCTCACCATCCGACAAAGCCTCATATGCTTTTTTCTGCTGATTCGTTAGTACCGCCTTCTCCTTGACGTAAATCTCAAATGGCGGCTCTTCATGCTTCACAAGGGTAACAAAGTTGCGCACCTTGCGTTTCAGACACACATCCGTGACAAGGCCATTGCCCGTCTCCGGATCAATACGCGGTAGGTTGCCGGCATCGGGATCCCCGTTCGGATTCCCGTCCTCGTCTCCGGATCAATACGCGGTAGGTTGCCGGCATCGGGATCCCCGTTCGGATTCCCGTCCTTGACATCGAACAGCAGCACAAATTCATACCGATTCTTGATTGCTTCACTCATTACGCATCCTCCCCTTCTGTTGTTGTTTCAACTTCAACCGTATCCTTCTTCGTGAAAAAGTCCTGGCGCTGATGGTAGTAACCAACCGCAAACCGGCCCTGGTCCTCCAGCCCCATAATCGACGGAATGCCTTGCGGAGGCACCAGATCCATGACCTCCTGCAACTGCCGTTCAAGCCAGACCGTATTCTTTCCGCCATTTCTAATCTTGGCGAGATGATGAATCGCCAGATCCTGCAGTCGTTTAAACGTGACCAACGGTGAACTTGCCGCCGCGCCGAAATACGTATCGCGGATGGTCTTGTTCAATCCCCGCCCCTGCGCCTGCTCCTGAATCCGTTCCAGCACGGCAAACAGCCGCCCCAGCACATAACCGATGTTGCCGTATTCCCTGTCCAGTGACACGCCTACCTCCTTTGTTGTTGCCTTTGTAAGTCTCGCTTGACGTGCGAGAACGCCTTTGATCAGTGATGCCCGTTGATAGTCTATTTTCTGCTCCGCCTTGCAACGCCTTATGGCATTGGTCAGCAATGTGCGTGGATACGCCCCGCCCGTCAGGACCGCGCGCATGACATCGCCGCCAAGATTCGGGGGAATGTTATCCGCCTTATGTTCGGTCGCTGTTGAAACGAGCAACTGAAAAAGCGAGACGAATTCCAGATCGTGCGGTGCGCGGACTATTTCAATATCCGCGAAATGCTGAGCCATGCGCTCCTTTACCTCCTTGACGCTCCCGTTGTACCAGAAGCGTACAGAAAGACGGGAAGCATTCGGCGAAAGCCCCAGCACATAAAACGGGATGTCGCCCTCCTGCGGAGGAATGCCGGTGCGGGCAGATTTAAGAAGAGAACGGATTTTATCGTAGCTGACAGCCTCTTCGCCCTTCTTCGGGTTCAGATAGGCGGGCAGATCGGACTCCAGGTCGCAACCTTCTTTGGCCCAGAACACGGTGCTGGAGTCTCCCACCTGAAAGCGCTGCTGTTCCGATGCCAAGAGAATATTCAGAGCCGTCGTGTACGCGAATTCGTTATGCCGGCCAATCGGAGCATTCAAACCTTGATCATTTTTTGTTCTTCCGTAGGAGCAGTATGCATCATCATTAAAACTAACTATGTTTGCACCTGATGTTTGAGCCTTCCACACACCTTTGATTGCCGTGTGGAGCACAGCTATTGAATCCTTTTCTCCGCTTATTGCGCACGCCTGCGGTGTTCCACCGCCTTTCTCGAAAAGTTCTTTAATGCGATCAACGACAACAGGTCTTTGTGCAATCAACTCGGTATCACCGTCAAATAGGAAGGTAATGTTTGCATTCTCTTCCATAATGGCTGGGAACAGCTCATGGTCTCGCACGGTTGCGATCTCACGGCTCCCATAAAACATGAATAACGCCTTAACTCGATCATCCGCCAAATCGCCGAGGTCTTCGCGCAACCGTTTAATAAAGGCATCAACGGCATCCCTTGCCTTCTCGATATCTTTTGCCGAGTTCGATTTGGGTACGCCCAATACATACTGCGGGTTATCCCACAGCAGGTTCTCCTTTATACCCGACGTCTTCTTTTCTCCCTGAGGTACACGAAAACAGCGTGCAACTTTAGTTTTTCCCGTGCCTGTTCGCGTGTCTCGAATGTTTACCAACGCGCCTTTGCCGTCAATAACGAGTAGAAAAGGAATAGGCTTATCTTCAAAACCATAAGGAGGAGGATTTAAGGATTCATCGTGGAGCATTCTATC
>JAIFLS010000221.1:0-1645 GCA_020048935.1 bacterium
AACGCTGCCTCCAGTGTCCGACAAAGCCCTGTATCGCAGGCTGTCCGGTAGGCATCGATATCCCCGCCTTTATCCAGAAGATCGCCGATGGCGATTTCGCGGCGGCGATCGGCGTGATCCGCGAGAGCAGCCTGCTTCCGGCGGTCTGCGGCCGGGTCTGTCCGCAGGAGACGCAGTGCCAGGCACCCTGCACCGTGGGCAAGGCGCTCAAATCCGTTGACAAGGCAGTGGCGGTCGGACGGCTGGAACGGTTCGTGGCCGATTGGGAACGTGAGAACGGCTTGCTCAAGACCCCGGCGGTAAAGCCGGCGACGGGCAAGAAGGTCGGCATCATCGGCAGCGGCCCGGCGAGCGTGACCGTCGCGGCGGACGTGCGCCGCGAGGGACACGAGGTGACCGTGTTCGAGGCTTTCCACCGCCCCGGCGGCGTACTGCTCTACGGCATTCCCGAGTTCCGTCTGCCCAAGGCGATCGTGGACCGCGAGATCGACGAGCTGCGCGCGATGGGGGTGGAGATCAAGACTGACTTCGTGATCGGACGCACGCGCCGCTTGACCGACCTGCTGGAAAAGGACGGGTATGATGCGCTCTTTGTCGGGACGGGGGCCGGTCTGCCGAAATTCATGAATATCGAGGGCGAGAATCTGGTCGGCGTCTTTTCGGCGAATGAGTACCTGACCCGTGCCAACCTGATGAAGGGAGTACCTGACCCGTGCCAACCTGATGAAGGGCTATGACGACCGGGCGGCGACACCGATCTTCCCTTCCAGGAAAGTAGCCGTGCTGGGCGGCGGCAATGTCGCCATGGATGCCGCCCGCTGCGCGATACGGCTCGGTGCGGAGGAAGTTCACCTGATCTACCGTCGGACCGAGGCCGAGATGCCGGCCCGGGTCGAGGAAGTCGCGCATGCCAAGGAGGAGGGGATTGTTTTCCACCTGCTCCAGAACCCGACGCGGATATTGGCCGATGAGCGTGGCTGGGTCTGCGGCATGGAACTGCTGAAGTATGAACTGGGCGAGCCGGATGCCTCCGGGCGTCGCCGCCCGGTCGAGATCAAGGGCAGCGAGTTCGGGATGGATGTCGACACTGTCATCGTCGCCATCGGCAACGAATCGAACCCGCTGATCCGCCAGACCACACCGGGACTGGAGACCAGCAAGTGGGGCACCCTAGTGGTGGACGGGAACGGCAAGACCTCGCTCGACCGCGTATACGCCGGTGGCGATATCGTGCTCGGTGCCGCCACCGTGATCCTCGCGATGGGCGAAGGCCGCCGCGCCGCCGCCGCCATCAACCAGATGCTTGCGCAGTCCTGAGGTTGATCTGCTGAATCAACGATCTGAAGCCTGCATTGCCGGGGATAACCGACGTTGGTTACCTATCTGCCTTCACAACGTCAAAGGTCACCGTCACCTTTGCCTGGTAAACGATTTGATCGAACTGTGACATGTCGGGTTCTCTTTGCATCAGGGCATGCAGGACCACCGACGTATCGGGGGCGCTATAGGCCGAAGCGATGCCGGAGACTTCCTTGCCGCCGTACGGGCGACAACGCGCAAAATCCATGCCATCAGGCGCAGGTTGGGGGCCGACGGCCCTTGCCGCCAGCGTAATGCCGAGTTCCTTTTCGTATACTTCCTTCAG
>JAIFLS010000221.1:1690-15636 GCA_020048935.1 bacterium
CGACAGCAGGGTGACCCTTTCCATGTCGTCGACAAGCGCGGCAATCGACTGGATCTCCTTTTCCGAGACGGCTTCGATGGTGACGCTGCTTTCCACTTCATACGCCTTCACCTTGGATGTAAAGTATCCCTGCGTTGGCGTCGTGGAAAAACGAGACATGTGGATGTGGCCGGTCGGGATTCCGCTTTTCTCCAAGGTCGTCACAATGTCGGACCGCCTCTGTTGATTCCGGGCAAGGGCGGTCTTGAATGAACGATCCGAATCCTGCAGCTTCAGGATGACTTCAGCCCGGTCCGCCTCCACTTTTGCCTCCGCGTCGGCGGAGAGGGTCACTTGTCCTGGAATCGATCTCAGATGGGCAGTGAGTTCATCGGGCGTTCCGGTGAGTTCAGGTCCGGCAACAGCGTACATAGCGGTCGCGATACCAAGCATTACAATCAACATTGTCTTCATGTGAGTTTCCCTTCCTCTTGTGTATTAAATGTAGAGCTCTTTGAGGGGCTTGTGCAAGGCTTTTGTCAGGTGACAAACTCCATGCACCTTTTACAGTAAAATTGGCTGGAGATATGGCCTGTAAGACTGTAAATTCACAGAAGCCAATGAAAAAGGGGGATCCCATGTCGGCGACAAATTTCAATACAAAGAATGACACACTCCGCAAGCTCCTGGGCAACGGATTAACCTATCGAATTCCTCGATTCCAACGGGATTACAGTTGGACGGAAGAGGAATGGGAAGACCTGTGGATGGACATTCTGGGGACCATCAAGAACGGTGGAGAGCCCGCTCATTATATGGGCTATCTCGTTTTGCAGTCGGAAAACGATAAAGTGTTTGATGTCATTGACGGTCAGCAGCGTCTTACCACCTTGAGCCTTATCGTGCTTGCGGTTCTAAAGAACCTGCAACGGCTGATTTCGGACCATAAGGATGCCGAACGAAACCAACCTCGCCTGGATCAAATCCGGCAAACCTATATAGGCTATCTTGATCCCGTCACCCTGGTCTCCCGCTCCAAGCTAACGCTGAATCGAAACAACGACAATTACTACCAGACCTATCTGGTACCGCTCGGTCATTTACCGCAAAGGGGCTTCCGTGCTTCGGAACACGGGCTTCGTAAAGCATTTGAGTGGTTCGACAAGAATATTGCCGACCATTATGTCAAGGGACACAGTGATCCTGGCGTCGAGCTGGCTAAGTTTGTGGAAGCGATGAGCGACAAGCTCTTCTTTACCGTCATTACGGTGACCGATGAACTGAATGCCTACAAGGTATTCGAGACGCTCAACGCGCGCGGCGTTCGCTTGTCCGCCACCGACCTTCTAAAGAATTACCTGTTCTCGGTATTACACCGCGAGGGGCAGCACGAGCATGAGATGAAAGCGCTGGAAACACGTTGGGAGGAAATGGTCGGACGACTGGGCAGCGAAAGTTTTCCCGATTTCCTGAGATGTCACTGGAACAGCCGCCACTCGTTTGTCCGGCAAACCGAGCTTTTCAAAACGATCCGCAGCAAAATCAATACCCGTGATGCGGTGTTCGACCTGATCCGCCACATGGAAGAGGACATGGACACCTATATGGCGTTGACCCAACCTGACGCCTCCTCGTGGACACCAAAGCAAAAAACGTATGCCAGGGAACTGCGCATGTACAGTGTCCGGCAGCCGTTCTCTTTGCTGATGTCAGCCCGGCGAGAGCTTCCGGATCCAGCATTTGAATCGGTTCTGCGAGCCTGTTCGGTCATTTCCTTCCGATACAATGTCATTGGAGGTCAACCCACCAATGAACAGGAACGGGTGTATAACAGCGTGGCCGAGAAACTTTCGCGGCAGACCCTGACGGATGCTGGCACCACGATTTCTTCGCTGGCCTCCATCTATCCCAGTGATCTGGCTTTCCGAGCAGCTTTTTCTGAAAAACTGCTGCGCACCACACAATCCCGCAACAAACGGGTTGTTCGTTATATTCTCTGCGAACTGGAGAAAAGGCTGACCGGCGTCGATCTGGATTTTGACAGTGACAGCTTCACTCTGGAGCATATTCTTCCGGAAAACCCCGAATCTGGTTGGGATGCTTTCTCGGATGATGAGATCGAGGCACTGGTCTATCGCCTCGGCAACCTGACATTGCTTGCGAAAGGAACAAACAACGATCTTGGCAACATGCCTTTTGCTGACAAGAAGCCCTCGTATGCCGCCAGCGGATTCGGCATCACCAGAAAGGTGGCCGAAGACAACGCCATCTGGAATGCGGAGCGGCTTGCCGCCCGTCAGAACTGGATGGCGAATCAGGCAACATCCATCTGGCGAATCGATGCGTTATAATTAATTGCGTGAATACAACGAAGATGTCCTGTAGTATTCCGGGAAATCAGGAGCGATATTATGGCACTTATTGAAGGGTTTAGAATACAGAATTACCGAGCCTTGAAGGATGTCGCGATGGGGAAAATCGGAACTGATCCGACATTGCGCGACGCAGCCCCATTGACGCCCATGACTGCCGTAATCGGAAAAAACGGAGCTGGCAAAAGCTCCATTTTTGATGCTTTCGGATTTCTTGCCGACTGTATGCAAACCGACTTGGAAACAGCGTGTAACGCTAAAAACAGGGGCGGGTTTGATAAACTTCTATCCTGCGGGGTCGGGGAGGAAATTGCATTCACAATTTATTACCGGGAATCAAAAACGGATCGCCCGATTACCTATGAGTTGTCCATTGGAAAAGATCCTGAAGACGGATTGCCGATCGTCAAAAGCGAACGATTAAGACAACGGGCGAAAAGTCAATCAAGCGGTCAACCGCGTTCCTTTTTAAGGCTGGAGGATGGACGCGGCAGTGTTTGGATTGGGGATGATAGCCTGGAAGGCGACGAAGCCTCAAGGAAAGAGGTTACCTTTGACCCGCACAAGCTTGCCATCGTTTCGCTAGCTGAACAGTTTGAGGAAAACCCCCGTATCGCGCTATTCAAGAAATTCATCCAGAGCTGGTACTTAAGTTATTTTACCCCGGATTCAGCGCGAAAGATCCCGCAAGCCGGTGTGCAGAAGCACCTTAATCTCCACGGCGATAACGTCGGCAATGTCGTGCAATACCTGGAGCGAAGCCACCCGGTCATTTTCAAGCGCATACTGGACGATATTTCATCAAAGATTCCAGGCATTGGAACCATTGAACCCTACCGGGATAGCGTAACCAACAACCTCTACCTGCTTTTCAAAGACAAGGGATTCACGAAAGCATTCACCCAGCAGCAAATGTCAGACGGCACACTGAAGATGTTCTGTTACCTGTTGCTATTGAAAGATCCGAATCCGCCTCCATTTATCTGTATTGAAGAACCGGAAAACGGACTCTATCACAAACTGCTGGAAACCTTAGCTGTGGAATTCCGAGAACATGCCACGGGGAAAAAAGGAACATCCCAAATCTTCATCACCACGCATCAGCCCTATTTTGTTGATGCACTGACTCCTGACGAAGTCTGGATTCTGGAAAAAGGCGCCGACGGGTTTTCAACCATCAAGAGAGCCAGCGCAGACCCTCTGATCAACAATCTGGTGGCACAAGATCTGCCGTTGGGCGGACTTTGGTACAGTGACTATCTTGACGCGAGGTAATCATGCATGTTGATATCCTCGTTGAAGACATTTCCGGCAAGCACATGCTGGATGTCCTGGTTCCGAAAATCATTGGATCGTCCCATACTTTCCAGGTCCGGTACTACAAGGGCATTGGCCGATTGCCTAAAGGGATGTCTCCCAATTCCGAACCGCAGAAGCGTATCCTGCTCGATCAGCTTCCACGAGTGCTTCAGGGGTTTGGAAAAACGTTTGCGGGTTACCCAAGGAATTGTCCGGCGGCAGTCATTGTTGTCTGTGATTTGGATGACCGATGCCTGAAGGCTTTTCGAACCGAACTGCTGGGGCTGCTCAAACGGTGCAACCCCGCTCCGGAAACCCGGTTTTGTATTGCCATTGAAGAAGGTGAAGCCTGGTTGCTTGGTGACTTGCATGCCATCAAATCCGCCTATCCGCAGGCACAACACCCCGTCCTGCGAAGTTATACCAACGATGCAGTTTGCGGGACTTGGGAAAAGCTGGCAGAAGCGATTTATCCAGGCGGCGCAGAAAAACTGCGGGCATCGGGCTGGTCAATCATCGGTCACCAAAAGTCTATCTGGGCTCAGGAAATTGCCCCTCACATGCGTATTGATGACAACCAATCACCAAGTTTCTGCTATTTTCGGGGTAAACTGAGAGAAATCGCCAGACAATAGTTCGCGGTTGAAAAGAATTTGAGATGGTTAACAAGACCAAACTGGAATTGACGTGGATCGGGAAGGATGTGCGGCCGAAGCTGGAGCCGAGGATTCTGCTGGAGGATCCGGCGAAGTCGTATCATGCGAAATATAGCGTGAAGGGTAATGGCTATCGCGAAGGCGCGAAGAACGCGAAGAAAACAGTTGCCCAGCAAGGACTGCCAGTATACAAAGCGGTATTGGTAACTTGAACGGAGAATGTGAAATGGCCACAGCAGAACAATTAAAATCACTGATAAGGGCTCATTTTAGTGATAACTCGGAGCGATTTCATACGATCGCGCTCCAGGTGGCATCTAATGAAGCTCGACAGGGGCACGCGGCATTGGCGCACGATCTTCGCGACATAATTGATACAGAACGCAAGAAAACCGGGCTGCGTATTATTTCGTTCCCACAGGAATTAAAGGGGCTGGTGCTAACGGAGGTTCCGTCGACGTCGCTTTCAGCTATGGTGATGCCCGAAAGCATCCTTAAACGTTTGGTTCGGATTGTGCATGAATATCGCCAGCAGGAAAAACTGAAATCGCACGGGATGAAACATCGCCGGAAAATCTTACTGGTAGGGCCTCCAGGAACCGGGAAAACCATGACCGCAGAGGTTCTTGCCAAGGAACTGCATCTGAAACTGAACACGATACAATTGGATCGGTTAGTGACTAAGTTTATGGGAGAGACTGGAGCGAAGCTTAGGCACATATTTGATCTGATTCAGCAGGAGCATGGAGTCTACCTTTTTGACGAGTTCGACGCCATAGGAGGGGATCGCTCCCATGAAAACGACGTGGGGGAAATGCGTCGAGTTCTCAACGCTTTTTTGCAGTTTATAGAGCAAGATACGTCAGATAGCCTGATTATTGCGGCAACCAACAACCCAAGGTTGCTCGATCAAGCTTTATATAGGCGCTTTGATGATGTGCTTTACTATGATAGACCGGATGGTGAACAAATAAAAGTGCTGGTCACAAATATTCTTGGAACGTTTTTATCCACACGGTTTGCATGGGCACAAGTTCTCGAGGGGAGCAAAGGGCTTAGTCAGGCCGAAATAGATCATGCCTGCCGTGATGCGATCAAGAATGCCGTGCTTTCGGACCGAACGAAAGTCACGGCGTCGGATCTTCTGGTCGCCATCAGCGAACGGCAGGATGTGCATGTTTGTGCCAAAGGGTAATTCTAAATGCGAACAAATCTGCCCCACCTTGCGGTTACAGACTTCGATCAGAACAGTTTTACGACGGTGAAAAATGGGCGATTGACATCAGCCGGCCATCCTCCGAGAAACCGGGAAGAACATACGGCGTGGCTACGAGAGAAGCTAACGCAAGCATGGACGGTTACGCCTGATGATCAGGCTGTTTACCAGACTCACCGGAACGGCGTTTATTTAGAATTCAGAGGCGAACCGGGCTATGAACTGATAACCAAAAGCCTCGAAAGCCTGCGGGGACGTGATCCTTCTCAGTGGACACGCCTGTTAAACGTCCGGCGAGAAATCAACTCAGATAATCAAGAAGTTGTTTTCGCCACACTGTACGTTCCAAACAACAAGAAGGCTTTGATTTTCAACCAGATTGAGAAATATGCCACCGAAAGCAATGCGAGGTCTGGACTTCCGAAAAATGCAGCTCTCCTTGAAAGTATTAATGATATTCGTCGAGCGCTGGAGGTTGAATCTTTCTGGCAGGATGCAAGAAGCTTAATTCCGACAGATGAGGCTCATTGGTGCGAGGTGTGGCTGAGTTCTGATCAGCCGGAAGTGCTTCAACGGTTTGAAAACTTATTAGCCCGGCAAAATATCAATTCGAAACCGGGATCGATCCGTTTTCCAGAGCGAACCGTCAAGCTTGTTCATGCTAACCGGGCTCAACTGGAAATAATTACCCGCCTATCTGATAATATCGCGGAGTATCGGCGCGCCAAAGAGACGGCAGCTTTCTGGTTGGATCAGAACAATAAGGAGCAGGCCGAATGGGTAGCCACTCTTTTAGAAAGGCTTGAGGTCGATGCTGCAGCACATGTGTCCATTTGTATTCTGGATACCGGTGTAAACAATGGACATCCGCTGATTGGTCCCTTGCTTTCTTCGCAAGATTGCCAGAGTTTCGATCCGGATTGGGGGGCATACGATCATGACAAGCACGGCACGTTGATGGCCGGTGTTTGTGCCTATGGCGATTTACAAGAGCTTTTGACACACGATGAGTTGATTCGTTTGAGGCACTGCCTGGAGTCGGTCAAGATTTTACCCCCTTCAGGTATTAACGGTCCCGAGCTTTGGGGACATATTACAGAACAATGTATATACAAAGCTGAAATTCAAAAACCGGCAATCCAACGAATTGCCTGTATGGCTGTCACCTCCGATGACACGAGGGATCGGGGGCGGCCATCATCCTGGTCTGCAAAACTGGATCAACTTTGCTCTGGGGCAGAAGATGATAGCAGACGATTTCTGGTCGTTAGTGCAGGTAATTCGACCATTTCAGACCGTGGCAACTATCCGGATGCCCAATTAACAGACTCTGTTCATGACCCAGCGCAGTCATGGAATGCACTTACCGTAGGCGCATATACGCGACTCGACAGGATTACAGATCCGACATTATCCGGCTATGAACCCGTAGCCCCTGTCAATGGGTTGTCCCCTTTTACCACCACAACGCTTGACTGGGATGACAGATGGCCAATAAAACCGGAAATAGTGATGGAGGGAGGCAATTTGGCGAAAGATTCCTCTGGCTTTATCACGGAATGCGATGACCTATCTGTTCTTTCGACTTTTTATAACGCACAGCGTGCCCATTTCTACCCATTCTGCATGACCAGTGCAGCAACAGCCCGCGCGGCATGGTTTGCCGCTCAGATACAAGCGGATTATCCTGAATATTGGCCTGAAACCGTGCGTGGACTTATGGTTCATTCCGCAGAATGGACGGATACGTTACGGCAGCAATTCCTGGAGAATAGAAGCAAGACGGCATACAAGCGTCTGCTTAGGATCTGTGGTTATGGTGTTCCCAATCTGGAGAAAGCCCGTTTTTCGGCAAGTAACAGCCTTACCTTGGTTGCACAATCGGAGATACAACCATTTGACAAAAAAGCGGATGGCAGCGGCTATTGCACAAAAGACATGCATCTGTATGAGCTACCTTGGCCAAAGGAAACGTTGCAGCTTTTGCCTGACGCCGCCACAGTTCAAATGCGAGTAACGCTTTCCTACTTTGTGGAACCCGGACCCGGCGAAATTGGCTGGAAAGATCGCTATCGCTACCCCTCCCACGGACTGCGCTTTGACATAAACTCGCCAACAGAAGAAAAATCTGGGTTCGTGAGGCGAATCAATGCGGCAGCCCGGGATGAAGAGAACGGGCACCCAGGAACCTCCAGTGCCTCTGATCATTGGATTCTGGGTCAGCAGGCTCGTGACAAGGGATCCATCCATTCAGACATCTGGGTTGGTTCTGCTGCTCAACTGGCATCATCCAACATGATAGCGGTCTATCCCACGATTGGCTGGTGGCGGGAACGGGCGCACAAAGGGCGATGGGGCCAAAGAACCCGCTATGCCCTGATTGTATCGATCGATACCCCGGCGCAAGACGTGGATATTTACACACCGGTCGCAATCAAGCTGGGTGTTGTCATTCCAATTGAAGTCAGTACCTGATATTATGCGCAGCCTCTGACACGGTGTTTTTGTCATTCGCGGTTGAAAAGGATTTTAGATGGCAACCAAGACCAAACTGGAACTGACGTGGATCGGGAAGGACGTGCGGCCAAAGCTGGAGCCGAGAATTCTGCTCGAAGACTCGGCGAAGAGCTATCACGCGAAGCATCAGGTGTCGGAGAATGACCTGTTCGATAACCGGCTGATTTTCGGCGACAACCTGCTCGCCCTCAAAGCCCTCGAACAGGAGTTCGCCGGCAAGATCAAATGCGTCTTCATTGACCCTCCGTACAACACAGGATCCGCGTTCAAGCAGTATGATGATGGCGTCGAACATTCCATCTGGCTGTCTTTGATACGGGATCGGCTGGAGATTATGCGGCGGTTGCTCAAAGAGAATGGTTCGTTGTGGATCACTATAGATGACAGTGAGTGCCACTACCTCAAAGTTCTCTGCGACGAAATCTTCGGACGAACGAATTTCGTTGCAAACTGTGTGTGGCAGAAGAAGTCATCGCCTCAACCCAACGCAGTGTGGCTATCTGATAGCCACGATCATGTCCTTGTATACGCCAAAGATAAGAGTATCTGGCGCCCTGGGAGGCTTGATCGAACAGAAGAACATGATTCTATCTACCGACACTCTGATGAATGGGATGGCGTTGACGAAAACGGTAAGGCATACGGAAGAGGCCCTTGGTTTCCAGGCGATTCCACTGCCAGTCTTCGCGGTGGTCAACGGGGTGCACAATTTGCGCGAACCGGGCAATCTCCCAATCTCTACGAGATTACCGCCCCCTCTGGCCGAAAAATAGAGCCCCCGGCGGGAACCTGTTGGCGATTCAGTAAAGAGCGCATGCAGGAGATGATCACAGCCCACAGGATTACATTCGGGAAAGGTGGTAACAATCGTCCATGCGTAAAACGCTTCCTCTCCGAATTAGAAGGAAAGGGCGTAGTGGCAATGACCGTCTGGCATTACAAAGACGTTGGCGAGAATCGGGTGGCTGCCCAAGAGGTCAAGAGCTTCAATCCTTCCGATCCGTTTACCACACCGAAGCCGGAACGGCTGATTAATCGCGTATTATCTCTTGCCTCCGATCCTGGCGACTGGGTGCTCGACTCGTTTGCCGGATCGGGAACGACGGGAGCGGTGGCGCACAAGATGGGGCGGCGGTGGATCATGGTGGAGCTGGGGGAGCACTGTCATACGCATATCATTCCGCGCCTGAAGAAGGTCATTGATGGCGAGGATGCCGGCGGAATCACCAAGGCCGTTGACTGGAAGGGCGGCGGCGGGTTCCGCTATTACCGGCTGGCACCGTCGCTGCTGGAGAAGGACCAGTGGGATCGCTGGGTGATCAATCCGGAGTTCAATGCCGCGATGCTGGCCGAAGCGGCCTGCAAGCTGGAAGGTTTTACCTACGCCCCGAGCGATTCGATCTACTGGATGCAGGGGTATTCCACCGAGCGGGATTTCATCTATGTGACGACGCAGAATCTTTCCGCCGATCAACTGGCGCAGCTTTCCGACGAAGTCGGGCCGGAGCGGTCGCTGCTGGTGCTCTGTTCCGCCTTCCGGGGCCGCGCCGACCAGTGGCCGAATCTGACCGTGAAGAAGATTCCGAAACAGGTGCTTTCGCGCTGCGAGTGGGCGCACGACGACTATTCGCTCCAGGTCGAGAACCTCCCCAAAGCCCCAGCCAAACCAGGGCAGATGGAGCTGCTTTGAAAAAGCTGCGGATAGGCAGTACGAGATAATTGCATTCGTAAAAACACATGGGAAAATAAACAATGCGGACTGTCAGCAAGAATGGGGTGTATCCCGGAATACTGCGAGCAGAGACATGGAAGAGCTGTGCGGCAAAGGTATTCTGCTCAAGGTCGGTACCACCGGCAAAGGGACTCATTACGTTTTTAATCGGAAACGCACCATAAACGCACCAAACACACCATGAAAGTATCTCGCCAAACGCACCATAAACGCACCAAACACACCATGAAAGTATCTCGCCAAACGCACCATAAACGCACCAAACGCACCAATAGATGGGCGAGGAACCTCGCCAAACACGCTACGAAGTACGTACTGGCACATACGGAGGACCGAAATGAATCTTCCGATAATCTTCCGATCTTTTCCCCCAATCTTCCGATCACGGGAACTCGTTGCGGCTCACAAAATAGAAGTCCATATCTCTCTTTCAGGTCAGAAAGTCGCGATATGAAAATCCATAGTTCATTTTGGCAGATGAAAAGTGAACTATAGAAAGCCATAGTTCATTTTGAGGCGCTGAATAGTGATTTAGGAAAGGAAGAGGAATGAACCGTCACGTTAATGCCATATCAGGCCGGTTGAGTCTGCGCCCGCCCCAGCGCCGTTCGCTGGAGATCCTTGACCGGGTGATGGAAATCCTTCCCGAAGACGGCAATGCCGATCTTCAGGCGAAGATGGCCGCCATTTGCGCCGAGTTCCCGTCGGTGACCGACTTCGAGCGTGAATTCCCGTCGCTCTGCTTTGCGCTGGCGACCGGCGTGGGCAAAACCCGTTTAATGGGCGCGTTTATCAGCTATCTGCATCTGGCGCACGGGATCAACAACTTCTTTGTGATGGCTCCGAATCTGACGATCTACAAGAAGCTGATCGCCGACTTCACGCCGAATACACCCAAATATGTTTTCAAGGGTATTGCCGAGTTCGCCACCGATACGCCGGAAATCATTACCGGCGATGACTACGAGGCCAAGGCGGGAACGCTGTTCGACCAGGTCCTGCGCTGCAAGATCAATATCTTCAACATCTCGAAGATCAATTCCGAGGTACGCGGCGGCAAGTCGCCGCGCATCAAGCGGCTGTCGGAATACATCGGCCAAAGCTATTTCGAATACCTGGCCGAACTGCCTGATCTGGTACTGATCATGGATGAATCCCACCGCTACCGGGCCTCGGCTGGCATCCGCGCGATCAATGAGCTGAAACCGGTCCTGGGGCTGGAATTGACCGCCACCCCGTTTGTTGAAACAAGCAAGGGGGCCATCGCGTTTAAAAATGTGATCATCGACTATCCGCTGGGACAGGCCATGACGGACGGTTTCGTGAAGGAACCTGCGGTTGTCACCCGCAAGAACTTCAATCCGGCGGGAATGACCGTCGAGGCTGTTGAGGATATGAAGCTGCGGGACGGTATCAGCCTGCACGAAAGCGTGAAAGTCGAGCTGGAGACCTATGCGCGGGAAACCGGCAATCCGATTGTGAAGCCGTTCCTGCTGGTGATCGCCCGCGATACCACGCATGCCAGCCAACTGGAAAAGCTGATCAAATCGGATGACTTCTTCGAGGGTCGCTACAAGGAGAAGGTCATCCAGGTTGACTCCAGCAAGACCGGCTCGGATGAGGATGAGATGGTCGAGAAGCTCCTACGGGTTGAGCATTACGAGTCGCCGACCGAGATCGTGATCCATGTCAACATGCTCAAGGAAGGCTGGGACGTAACCAATCTGTACACCATCGTTCCGTTGCGGGCGGCCAACGCCCGCATTCTGATCGAACAATCCATCGGCCGCGGCCTGCGCCTTCCGTACGGGAAACGGACCGGTGTGACAGCGGTGGATCGCCTGAACATTGTCGCCCACGACAAGTTCCAGGAGATTATCGACGAGGCCAGCAAACCGGATTCAACCATTCGGTTGCAGCAGGTCGTGCTCGACCCCGGGCAGGTCGCACAGAAAACCGTGTCCGTCGTGTCTCAGTCGCGGCTGGCCTCCCGGCTTGGTTTTATTCCAGATCAGACGACGGCCAGCACATTTATTCCCAAATCAAGCGAAACCCCGTTGTTCGCAAACGCCGAGGACCAACGGGTGGCCCGGATTGCCTACACGGTGATCAGCAAGCTGGGCGACCAGCCTCAGACGCTGCCATCCTCATCCATGCTTCAGGATCAGGACATACAGCGGCTGATTGTCCGGGAGGTGGAAGAAGGCTACCGCCCGAGGCAGATCGAGATGGGCGGAATCATTGAAAAGCCGGATATCGCGTCCATTGTGGCAAGGACCTCCGCCCTGGTAACAAAGCAGACCATAGACATTCCACGTATTCTGGTTGTGCCGGTCGGCGAGGTGAAGTGCGGGTTCAAGCCCTTCACGCTCAAGCTGGATACGCTGAACTATCCGGTACCGGATGACGATCTGTGGATACGGCATCTGCGGACATCGCAGCTTGATGTGCTGACACTGGGAAAGAGCGAAGACGGGGATGCCCGGCTGGAAGACTTCATCGTCAGCGGGCTGGTTGATTTCGACGATGTTTCCTACGACGACAACGCCGACCTGCTTTACAACCTTGCCGACCAGACCATCCGGCATTTCCGGTCGATGGGTCGCTCCGATGAAGACATCTCAAAAACGTTCCGGTGCCACCAGAAACAGATTGCCCAGTTTATCCACGCCCAGATGCAGGATCACTACTGGGAGGAATCCGCCGGTGTGGAGGTGAAAATCAGCAAGGGCTTCACCGAACTCAAGCAGAGTGCCTACACGGCCTCCGCGACCAATCCGGTGCATGATTTCCGGCAAGCGCCGGACGACAAGAGCAATATGGCGAAATATCTTTTCGGCGGGTTCAGCCGTTGCCTTTACGACGTCCAGAAATTCCAGTCAGATGCCGAGCGAAAACTCGCTGTGATTCTGGAACGGGACGCGATCAAATGGTTCAAGCCAGCCAAGGGGCAGTTCCAGATTTACTATAAAAGCGGTGCCGATCATCCGGAATACCAGCCGGACTTTGTGGCCGAAACCGAGACCTGCATCTACATGCTGGAACCAAAGGCACGCAACGAGATGGATGACGCCGTTGTCGGTGCCAAGCGCGATGTCGCCGTCGCATGGTGCAAGAACGCCAGCGACTATGCGGCCACTTGCGGTGGAAAGCCTTGGAAATATGTGCTCATACCGCACGATGTAATCTCGGAAAACATGACCGTGGCAGGACTTGCCAGTCGCTAAAAGCTACTTGAGGCAGCCGGCTTGCCAGAGGGTGGCGGGGGAGATTGCCGATTGGATCTCTTTCTCCGTGCGCGCTGGTGTCCAGTGGTGTTCGGTGGCCATGACTTCGGCTGCGAGCTTTACTTGCCGGATGTCGGTCGGGCCGGCGGTGGCCATGCCGGTGCGGCGGTAGAGCAGGTCCCCGAGCGTCAGCGGCATCTCGCTGCGGATGACGAACAGCAGTTCCGCGCGCAGCAGTGCGTCACGATCATTCAGCGGTCGTTGTCCGGCCTGCGCCAGCTTGAAAATGGCTTCCGCTTCCGTGCCGTAGAAAGCCAGCAGCCGTTCGCGTATGTCCGCTGGCACGGCGGCATACTTGGTGGCTGCGGTTTGTCTGAACGCATGAAGATCAGGGATGTCGCCGCCCGGAAGCGGGGTCTTTGCGGTGCGCGATGGACGCAGGGGCTTGCCGAACCGCGGGGCGAGTTTGCCGATGACGGTCTCGGCCACGCCGCGGGCGGTGGTGTATTTGATGCCGAGCACGGAGGCCAGTCCCTCGATGCCGTCGGTGCTGGCATGGTCGACAAAGCGGTAGTGCCGCAGCAGCTTGGGTTCCTGATCAGGCAACGGGGGCTGGCGGCAGGGTAGGATGACGGCCAGGATGTCATCGCGTGTGATGCGCACGTCCGGCAGGCAGGTGTTCAACGCGTCGAGGTAGGCGGCGATGTCGTCATCGGTAACGGCCAGCCCGTCCGCCGATCCTTGGTGGGCTCGGTAGTAGGTTCCTGCCATGGTGACACCACGCCAGGGGACGAAGAAATACAGCCGGCCGTTACCCTTTGCCTGCAGTCCGGCGGCATGGGTGGTCACGGGCCAGTTCCTGATAATGATGTTCATCGCCAGCGCCAGATGGGTGGTCTTGAAATCGACCGGTCGCCCCAGGCTGGCCAGCAGTTCCGTTTCCCAGGG